>NZ_BTGO01000003.1:0-251740 GCF_042846595.1 Microbacterium sp. MTN4-26 | reverse complement strand
ATCGGCGATCTCGTACCGGGTCTGCCGGCCCTCAGGCTCGGCGACCACGATGCCACAGTCACGCAAACACGCCAGGTGGTTGGACACATTTGACCGGGTCAGCTCAAGCTCCCGCGCAAGCACAGCCGTGTAGCTTGGCCCATTCAGCAGAGTGAATCGGCTGCACTTTCGTTCCGTTCTTCAAGCAAGGATGGAACTCGATGAACAGGAAGTACTCGCCGGAGATGCGTGAGCGTGCGTTGCGGGTGTTCGCGGAGGCGCGGCCGGAGCACCCGAACATGATGAGCGCGGTCCGTCATGTCGCCGGTCTGCTCGGGATGAGCCCGGAGACGCTGCGCCTCTGGCGGCGCCGCTACGAGGTCGACGCCGGCACCAAGCCAGGCGTCTCGACCGACGCCGCTCAACGGATCAAGCAGCTGGAGAAGGAAGTCTCGGAGTTGCGGAAGGCGAACGAGATCCTCAAGGCTGCGAGCGTGTTTTTCGCGAAGGAGCTCGACCGCCCCTGACCGAGATGATCCGGTTCATCGACGAGTACCGGGATCGCTTCGGGTCGAGCTCATCTGCCGTGTCCTGCGACCGGCAGTGCAGGGCTTCCTCACCTCCCGCGGCTACCGCGCGGCGCGAAAGACCGCGCCCCGTCGGCCCGACAGCTGAAGGACGAACTGCTGGTGCCGGAGGTCGCGAGGCTGCATGCGGAGAACTACGGCGTCTATGGGCGCCGTTCACCACGCGGTCCGACAAGACGACGCCGCTGCCGAGTGATCTCGTGAACCGAGGGTCCAGACACCTCCGTCTCCAGCTCTTCCCAAACTCTTCCCAAGCGGCCGCTGGAACAGCAAGAACTGCGGAATCTCGCGGGAGAGCTCCCGATTGAGAAGCGCGATCCCTTCGTCTTTGAAATCTCAAACGGCCAGATTAGCGCTAGTTTCCGTCGTCGAGCGTGACCGAGCAATGCTCTGAAATGTCGGAAAGGGCTTTCATGGCGGAGACGGAGGGATTTGAACTCTGAAGGTTCGACATTTCCAACATTTCGACGGCCACAGTCCCGCATGATTCCGCGGAATCACTGCATTCCACGCTGTGCTCAGTGACGGTCGTTTGCGGTCGATTCTTCCCAAACGTTTCCCACGTGCCGGAGCCGTTCGGGCGAGCGATCCCGGGGATGTGCGGCCAGGCTACCACCCGCGTCGATCACGTCTCCGGCCACTCAGTGTTAGCCCGTGCGCGGCCGCAGGTCGGGACGTTCGTCCCGACCTGCGCCGTCCGTATCGGACGTAGGGTGGACGTGTCCTCGATACCCACTCAGGGTATGCGCGAGGTCATCGCAGGTCTTGGTGACCTGTCCAGAAGGAGTGGTGTTCTGATGATGTGGGATGACGGCGACGGCGGCTACGACATGGGCTTCGGGATGGGCATGGGCTGGGGCTGGGGTTGGCTGTGGGTCATCCTCATCCTGATCGGGATCGGGCTGCTGGTGTTCGTGGCGATCCGGCTGAGCACGCGCACGAACGCGGCCCCGCCCGCCGCCGCACCTCCCGCGGTCGGCACGCCGGCCCCAGGGGCTGAGGTGTCGTCGGCGCGGCGGATCCTCGAGGAGCGGTACGCGCGCGGTGAGATCGACACGGATGAGTTCAACGAACGTATGCGTACTCTCAACGGCGCATGAGCGGGGGGATCACACGCCGGCAGGCTCTGACGATCGGCGCTCTCGGTGTGGGCGCGCTCGGCATCGGCGCGACCGGGTTGGTGTGGACGACGGTCGGATCGCAGACCTCCGGGAGCGGAACGGCGACCGCGACGTCGGGGGCGGCCGGGTGGGTCGAGCCGTCGGTGCTGGAGTCGGTCGACGGTGTGCTCGATGTCACGTTGCAGGCGGCCGAGCGGGAGGTGGAGGTCGGTGGCGCGTCGGTGCGGATGCTGACCTACAACGGCACCGTTCCCGGACCCACGCTTCACCTCCGTCCCGGTGATCTCCTGCGGGTGCGGCTGCAGAACGACCTCACCGACCCGACGAATCTGCACACGCACGGTCTGCTGGTGTCGGCATCCGACAACAGCGACAACCCGTTCCTGCGCATCGGTGCCGGGGAGAGCTTCGACTACGAGATCCAGCTCCCGGACGATCACCCGGCCGGAGTGTTCTGGTACCACCCGCATCATCACGAGCTGGTCGCCGATCAGGTGTTCGCAGGCCTGTACGGGGCGATCGTCGTGGACGAGGAGGACTGGACGGTCACGCCCCCGCGGGTCGTGGTCGTCTCGGACGTGACCGTCTCAGGCGGCGCTGTCGCATCGGTGTCGGGAGTCGAGCGGATGCTGGGACGCACCGGCGAGGTGCTGCTGGTCAACGGCCAGCCCTCCCCGACGCTTCCCGCGCCCGCGGAATCGGAGCAGCGACTCCTGATCGTCAACGCGTGCACGAGCCGCTACCTCGACCTGCGACTGGGCGATCTGGACGCCCGGGTGCGCGGTATCGACTCACACCGCCGCACCCCGCAGTCCGCGGATCGGCTGGTCCTCGCCCCGGGGAACCGCGCCGATGTCGTGATCACCACTCCCACAGCGGCGACGGACCTGATCGCCGCCGCCTACGACCGAGGGCAGGCGGGGATGGGGATGATGGGCGGTGGTTCCACGACGTCTTCCGAGGCTGTCGTGCTCACCGTGGTCCCGGATGCCGGAGCGACGCCCCCCGTGGTCGCCGACCCGGTCGTCAGTGCCCGCCGCGACCTTCGCGAGACCGCGGTCGACGGCACGCGGACGCTCACGATGAGCATGGGCATGGGCGGCGGCGCGGGCATGCGGTTCCTGATCGACGGGCGCGCGTTCGATGCGGGCCGGACCGATCAGAGTGTGACGATCGGGACCGTCGAGGACTGGACGATCGTGAACGTGTCGCCGATGGACCACCCGTTCCACCTGCATGTCTGGCCGATGCAGGTCCTCCGCACGGGAGGCGCCGACGTTACCGGTCTCGACGTCCGAGACGTCGTCGACGTGCCCGCGGGGACGTCGGTCACGGTGCGGATCGCGTTCGACCGGTTCCCCGGCCAGACGGTCTACCACTGCCACATCCTCGACCACGAAGACCTCGGCATGATGGGCGTCGTCGACGCCGCGTAACCCCGCGCTCGCCCCGCGGGCTCGCCCGCCGGCCGAGCGCGGTTACGATGGCTGGGTGCCGAAGGGGCAGCGGATGAACGAGTGGTCGAACGCAGCGGGTGGCGGCAGCGCCTACCGCCGGTGGTTCGCCGTGATCGTGGTGTCGCTGCTGATGGCCGGGCTGGTCGGCATGCACGCATTGTGGACCGGGTCCTCGACAGCACACGCCGGAACGACGTCGACGCTGATCGCGGTCGACTCGACCGGGGGAGACCACGACGCCGCTGCCACGTCGGCATCCGTGGCCGCGTCGGCACCGTTGTCGGCGCCCGCCGATCTCAGCGCCGACTGCGCGGGGTGTGCGACGGTCGGCAGCCATGATGTCGCGGCGATGTGCGTGACCGCGCTGATCCTCATCGTTCTGCTCGCCGTTCGAGCTCTGCCCAGAGAGGTGCGCATCGAAGTCGCTGCGATGGCCCTCAGCCGGCTGCGGGGCGCGATGCGCGCGAGTGCGCGCCCCTCCTCGCCGGATCTGACGGCGCTTTCGATCAGCCGCACGTGAGGGGAGTGCCCGACGTGTCGGGCCCACCCGGTCTTCGCCGTTTCGGCGCCACCCCTTCACATTGATAGAGAGAAACCCCGTGCACTTCCGCGTTCGCGCGGCGGCGGCTCTTGCCGCTGTCGCCACCCTCACCCTCACCGCCTGCACCGCACAGACCACGACCGCGGGCGACTCCCACTCGTCCGCCCTGTCCACACACATCCACGCGATCATCACCGACCCGGCCACCGGCACCACGATCCTCGGCACCCACGACGGTCTCCTCCCGGTCGATGCCGACGGCGGCGTCGGGGACCCGATCGGCGGGTACGAATTCGACGCGATGGGGCTCGCCGTCACCGGCGACGCCTTCGTCGCGTCCGGCCACCCCGGCGCGAACACCCCCGCAGAGTGGGGATCCCCGCACCTCGGCATCATCCGCAGCGACGACGCCGGCCAGACCTGGTCCCCCATCGCGTACACGAGCGAGAAGGACTTCCACGCCCTGACCGCCGGACCCGACGGCACCCTGTACGGGCTCTCCACCGACGAGCCGGCTGTGCTGACCAGCACAGACGGCGGTTCGACCTGGACAGCGGCAGGCGCGAACATCTCCGCCTACGCGCTCACCGTCGACGACACCGGCACCGTCTACGCCACCACCCCCGGCGGGGTTCTGTTCAGCGTTGACGGCGCAGCCACCTTCGCGCCCATCGCGGATGCGCCGGCACTGTATCTGCTCTCGGCAGCCCCCGACCACTCGACACTGGTCGGCGTCGACGTCGAGGGCACGATCTGGACCAGCGCGGACGCCGCCGCATCGTGGGTCGAAGCGGGCAGTGCGGACGGTCAGGCGCAGGCGGTCGCTCTCACCTCGTCGGGAGAGATCGCCGTGGCCGACGACAGCGGGCTCCGGCTCCTCGGCGGCGACCAGTAATCCGGAACCTGCGAATCGGGAGGCGCACGTGAGCGAGCAGGACACGAAGATCAGCCTCGTCGGCTCGGTGGCGCTCGGCACGGGAGTGATGATCGGCGCGGGCATCTTCGCGCTCGTCGGACAGGTCGCCGGACTCGCCGGCGACTGGTTCCCGGTGGCGTTCATCGCCGGCGCCGCCGTCGCCGGTGTCAGCTCGTACGCCTACGCACGGTACTCGAGCGTGAACCCGTCGGCGGGCGGCATCGCGATGCTGCTGAAAGACGCCTACGGACCGGGCGTGGTCGCCGGGTCGTTCTCGCTGTTCATGTACGTGTCGATGGTGGTCGCCGAGAGCCTCCTCGCCCGCACCTTCGGCACCTACCTGCTGCGACCCTTCGGGCTCCAGGACTCCGTCGTGCTGGTGCCGCTGCTGGGCATCGTCGCGATCGCGGCCGCCGCGGCGGTCAACCTCGTCGGCAACCAGCTCGTCGAACGCTCCGCACTCGTCACCGCCGTCCTGAAGATCGTCGGCATCGCGGTGCTCGCAGCGGCCGGTCTCATCGGTGCAGCAGCGACCGGGGCGGGGTTCTTCTCGCACAGCTCGGACAGCGGCGACGGCATGCTCGGGGTGGTGGCCGCCGTCGCGCTGTGTGTGCTGGCGTACAAGGGCTTCACCACGATCACCAACCAGGGCGATGACCTGAAGGACGCCAAACGGAATATCGCCCGGTCCATCACGATCTCGATCGCGATCTGCGCCGTGCTGTACCTGCTGATCACCCTGTCGGTCGGGGCGAGCATCGGAGCATCCGGCGCGATCGACGCCCGCGACTACGCCCTCGCCGAAGCAGCCGACCCGCTGTTCGGCGCGTGGGGCGTCGGCATCACCGTGGCCGTCGCGGTGATCGCGACCCTCTCCGGACTGCTCGCCAGCCTGTTCTCCGTGTCGCGCCTGTACGGGATGCTGCAGGACATGAAGCAGGCACCCGCGCTGCCCGCGCGGGTGCCCCACCAGCCCCTGCTGATCACCGCCGCGGCCGCGATCGTCCTCACCGCGGTGTTCGACCTGGGCCGCATCGCAGCGCTGGGCGTGTTCCTCTACCTCACGATGGACATCGCCGTGCAATGGGGAGTGCTCCGTCGCCTGCGCGACAAGATCGACGCGCACCGCTGGCTGCCCATCGCCACCATCGTGCTGGACGTCGCGATCCTCGCCGCGTTCACGATCAGCAAGGTGCAGTCCGACCTGCTCACCGTCGGCGTCGCGGCAGGCCTCGCCGCCGTGATCTTCGCCGCACAGGCGTGGGTCGTCACCCGTCGGCACCGAACCGAGACGAGCGACCGATGACCCGACGCACACCGACGACACTGCGGCGTCTCACCGCCGCCAGCGTTGCCCTCGTCCTCACAGCCTCCCTGGCATCCTGCTCCGACAACCCCCTCTCCGACCAGTACCGGGCGGGCGACAACAAGGGGTTCATCGCCGCCGACGGCTTCCGAGTCGTCGAGATCCCCACAGCAGACCGCAGTCGACCCGTCACGTTCCAGGGAGTGCTCGACACCGGCGACACCGTCACCAGCGACGAGTACGCCGGCGATGTCGTGGTCGTGAACTTCTGGTACGCCGCATGCGCGCCGTGCCGTGTCGAGGCGCCGGAGCTCGAAGCCGCGCACGAGGCGTTCGCAGACGATGACGTGTCCTTCCTCGGCGTGAACATCTACGACAGCGCCGCCGCCGCGACCGCGTTCGCCGACACCTACGGCATCACCTACCCCAGCGCCCTCGCGACCGTGGATGGGTCCGTGAAACTCGCATTCGCGGAAGAGACACCGTTGAACGCCGTCCCGACGACGATCGTGCTGGACCGCAAGGGCAGGGTCGCCGCCCGCATCATCGGCCAGCTCAGCAGCGCCTCGATCCTCAAAACACTCATCTCCGAGACACTGGACGAATCGTGACCCTCGTCGACTCCGTCGCCGGCGGATCCCTGCTCGTCGCCATCCCGATCGCCGTGCTCGCCGGGCTGGTGTCCTTCCTCTCCCCCTGCGTCCTTCCCCTGGTGCCCGGCTACCTCGGCTACATCGGCGCCGCCGCAGCACCCCGCACGACACACACACCCGCGCCTCGAGCACACCTCGACGAGCCGGACAGCACCACCGACGCGGAGTGCCACGACCCGACCGCGGCCGCCCCGGTATCCGCCGCTCCGACCCCGACCGCGACTCTCACGACCGGTCGGCACCGTGTTGTGATCGGCGTGGTGCTGTTCATCGCCGGATTCACCGTCGTGTTCATCAGCGTGGCTATGCTCGGCGGCACCGCCGGAAGGCTCCTCCTGGAATACGCCGACCCGATCACCCGCGTCCTCGGCGCGTTCATCATCATCATGGGCGTGGTCTTCATCGGCGGCCTCCGGTTCGCGCAACGCACCATGCGGCCACGCGTGCGCGGAAGGATCGGATTGGCGGGAGCCCCCCTGCTGGGCATCGCTCTCGGCATAGGTTGGACACCCTGCATCGGCCCCACCCTCGCCGTCATCCTCGGGATGTCCTTCGATCAGGCATCCGCTGCACGCGGCGCGCTCCTCGGCCTCGCATACTCGCTCGGTCTCGGCATCCCGTTCATCCTCCTCGCCTTCGGATTCGGCTGGGCGACCCGATCCGTCGGAGTGATGCGCCGCCACATCCGCCTGATCAACATCATCGGCGGCACACTCCTCATCGCGCTCGGCACGCTCATGGTCACGGGCCTGTGGACCGCGCTGATGTCGAACCTGCAAGGCGTGTTCTTGAGCGTCCCCCTCCCCATCTGACGACACAGCAGTCCCCGCACCCGACGTGGATCCCCTCCCGAGGGAATACCCCTAGGGGGTATCGTGGTTGGGGTGAGCAAGTCTTGTGAGGGACGAGTGGGCATCACCCATCCCACTCCAAAGCGAGGGAGCACACCATGACCGACCCACACGCGCACCACCACCACGCGCGCACCACCACCGACCACCCAGACCCGGCGGCCAAGCCGACCGACGCGGCCGTCCACGACGAGCACGCCCGACACGGCGGCCATGAGGCGCACGCCGACCACGGTGCGCACGCCGACCACGGTGCGCACGCCGACCACGACGCGCACGCCGACCACGGTGCACATGACAGCCACGGGGAGCATGCCGGTCATGACAGCCACGCCGACCACGGGGAGCATGCGGGCCATGGCGGGCACGCCGGACATGGCGCACATCATGTCGCCCAGTTCCGGCGGCTGTTCTGGATCAACCTGATCCTCGCCGTCCCGGTCGTGGCGTTCTCCGGCATGTTCGGGATGGTCCTGGGCTACTCGGTTCCCTCGTTCCCCGGAGCACAGCTGATCTCTCCCGTGCTGGGCACCGTGATGTACTTCTGGGGCGGCTGGCCGTTCCTCAGCGGCGCGGTCAGCGAACTCCGAGCCCGCAAACCCGCGATGATGCTCCTCATCGGTCTCGCGATCACCGTCGCATTCTTCGCATCCTGGGGCGCCACCCTCGGACTCCTCCACCGTGAGCTCGAGTTCTGGTGGGAGCTCGCGCTGCTGATCGTGATCATGCTGCTCGGCCACTGGATCGAGATGCGGTCCCTCGCGCAGACCACCTCCGCACTGGACTCCCTCGCCGCGCTCCTGCCCGACGAAGCGGAACGCGTCGAAGGCGACCAGGTCGTCACCGTCTCCCCCGCCGACCTCCGACTCGGCGATGTGGTCGTCGTCCGCCCCGGCGGCAGCGTCCCCGCGGACGGCAGGGTCGTGGAGGGCCGCGCCGACATGGACGAATCCATGGTCACCGGCGAATCCCGCCCCGTCAGCCGGACCGCGGGCGACACGGTGACCGCCGGAACCGTCGCAACAGATTCAGGCTTGCGGGTCGAGGTCACCGCTACGGGCGATGACACCACCCTCGCCGGCATCCAGCGGTTGGTCGCCGACGCGCAGAACTCGACCTCGAGGGCGCAGCGGATCGCCGACCGCGCCGCCGGCTGGCTGTTCTGGTTCGCGCTGGGTGCCGCCGCACTCACCGCGCTCGTCTGGACGCTCGTCGGAGACCCGGACACCGCGGTGATCCGGACGATCACCGTGCTGGTGATCGCGTGCCCCCACGCGCTGGGTCTGGCCATCCCCCTGGTCGTGTCGATCGCCACCGAGCGCGCAGCCCGCGGCGGTGTTCTCGTCAAGGACCGCCTCGCCCTGGAGAGCATGCGGACCATCGACGCGGTCCTGTTCGACAAGACCGGCACCCTCACCAAGGGCGAGCCGACCGTCACCGGCATCTCCACCGCCGATTCCGACTCCGCCGAGACCGTTCTGGCACTCGCGGCCGCCGCCGAAGCCGACAGCGAACACCCCCTCGCCAAGGCCATCGTGCGAGCTGCCCGCGAGAAGGATCTGACCATCCCGTCCGCTGCCGGCTTCACCTCGTCCCCCGCGGTCGGGGTGACCGCGACCGTCGAGAACCATGAAGTCCGCGTCGGCGGCCCCGCTCTCCTCGAAGAGCTCGGCCTCAACGAGATCGAGGATGCCGACGCGTGGCGAGCGGAAGGCGCGATCATCCTCCACGTCGTCCGAGACGGTCGGGCCATCGGCGGCCTCAAGCTCGCCGACGAGGTCCGTCCCGAGTCGCGCGATGCCGTCGACGCGCTCCATGCCCTCGGCATCGAGGTCGTGATGATCACCGGCGACGCCGAAGCCGTCGCCCACGCGGTCGGCGAGGACCTCGGCGTCGACCGGGTGTTCGCGCGCGTGCGCCCCGAGGACAAGTCCGCCAAGATCGCCGAGCTGCAGGCCGAAGGCAAGCGCGTCGCGATGGTCGGAGACGGCGTCAACGACGCGCCCGCCCTCGCCCGAGCGGACGTCGGCATCGCGATCGGCGCCGGCACCGACGTCGCCATCGCCTCCGCGGGCGTGATCCTCGCCAGCGACGATCCCCGGTCCGTGCTGTCTGTGATCGAGCTGTCCCGAGCGAGCTACCGGAAGATGAAGCAGAACCTGTGGTGGGCGGCCGGCTACAACCTCATCTCCGTGCCCCTCGCCGCCGGCGTCCTCGCTCCCATCGGATTCGTCCTCCCCGTGTCCGTCGGGGCGATCCTGATGTCGCTGTCCACGGTGGTGGTCGCCCTCAACGCGCAGCTGCTGCGGCGCCTCGACCTCACCCCGGCGAACAGCGCCCGCACGATCCTCGGCCGCTGACGCCACCCGGCGAATCACCACGCAGACGGCAACGGCGCTCCCCTCAGGCAAAGATCCCGAGGGGAGCGCCGTTCGTCGAGTCAGCCCGTGGTCGCCATCACTGAACAGCCCGCGGAGTCACCCCGTTGCTGTGGAGACCGCATCACCGACCCGTGCTCATGACGTGGACGCAAGGCTGTACCCGGCCTCCTCGACCGCATGCCGCACCTGCACCGCATCCACCGGCGCCGTGCTGGTCACGGTCACCGTCGATACGCCGCCCGCCTTCAGATCGACGTCGACACCGGAGACACCATCGATCGCGGACACCTCCTCGGTGACGCTGCGCACGCAGTGCGAGCAGGTCATGCCCTCGACCAGGAACTGAGCCGACGCCTCGTCGCCCTCGATCGGCTCCGCAACGAGGGCGGCCGCGTCCTTGGTCGCAGTGCTGTGGGAGGTGGGGCTGCAGCACGCGCAGCCGCCACCGTTGGTCGACCGCAGTCCGAGGTCCCGCAATCCCTGTCCGGCCATGATGTGCTCCCTTCGCGAGCGTTGAGTGAATGTGAGATGCGCGCTTCTATGAGCGCACCAGGCGCGCGATGGCCGCGTTCGCCTCACGCAGCTTCTCCTGCGCGACCGGCCCGCCTTCGCCGACGGCTTCCGCGACGCAATGTCCGAGGTGGTCTTCCAGCAGAGTCAGCGCAACCGACTCCAACGCCTACGTGACCGCGGAGACCTGGGTGAGGACGTCGATACAGTAGGCCTCCTCGTCGACCATTCGCGCGATCCCGCGCACCTGGCCCTCGGCCCGACGCAACCTCATCAGCAGCGCCTGCTTGTCGCCCGAATATCCGTGTGCCATCCCGCACCTCCGTCGCACCATCCAATGTACCCGCTAGGGGTATGGGGTATAAAGAGGCGCGACTGGGCGGATCCGAGTCAGAGCCTGTTGTCGACGGAAACAGCCATTGCCGCATCCCACCCACGATGTGGGTATATCTAGATAGGTAGATATACTTATGCCCTTGAGGAGCACACTGTGACGATGAAGACGACGCCCGTTCGCGGGAACGAGCCGATGGCGGCGGGCCAGGCGTCCGCCCTGGCCGAGTTCCTGCGCACCCTGGGCGACGCGACCCGGTTGCGGATCCTGACCGCCTTGGACGGCGTGTGCGTGCCGGTCACCGCGATCGTCGAGGCCACCGGGGAACGCCAGCCGACCGTGTCTCACCACCTGCGCATCCTGCGCGACCGCGGTCTCGTGGTCGGGGAGCGGCGCGGCGGATACGTCTACTACTGCCTCGCGACCGAGGGCATCCGCGACGCTCTTGACGTCCTCCAAGGTCTGGCCGGCGGCGAGCCAGCCGAGTGATCTCGATCTCCCCCACCGCCGACCCCGAACACCAGCCGAAAGGGAACCATCCGATGACCGCCCAGATCTCGCCGACTGCTCTCACCGTCGACGGAGGCGTCGACCTGCTCCTCCCCCGTGAGACACCGCTGGAGGTACTGGACGCGTTCGTGGCCTCGTGCAACGTCGGCGCGTGCGGGTGCGGCGACACCTTCGTCTCGCGCATCACCAATGTGGAACTGCACGACGAACCCGGACGCCGCAGGGTTCGGATCAGCGGCGACATCACCCCCGACGAGGTCCTCAGCGAGCTTGCCACCACCTCGCTGTCGCAACAGTCCTGACGACCCGACTGCGACTCGAGACCACCCCTCAGAAGCAACCCACGAGGCCCCCCTTGTTCGACTACGCCCAGCCTCCCCGCACAACAGGCGCCTCCCCCGCCGCATCCCGCTCCGCAGCTGACTGCTCGCCCATCATGGCGGACTCCGCGCGCCGAGCACCCAGCGGGAAGCCCGCGGGCAGACGAGTGCCGCGACGAATCGCATGACCGCCGCTACGCCGCCGCCGCGCCTCGGATTGCGGGAGAACGCTCCGCAGTTCGCGCTGCTCGTCGCCGTGAACGCACTCGTCGGGGGCATGGTCGGTCAAGAGCAGACCGTCCTGCCGTTGCTCGCGCGCGACGTGTTCGGGATCACCGGATACACCATGGTGCTCAGCTACGTCGCCGTGTTCGGAGTCACCAAGGCGATCTCGAACTGGTTCGCCGGCACCCTCTCGGACAGATTCGGACGCAAACCGGTGCTCCTGGCCGGGTGGCTCGTCGCAGTGCCCGTCCCGCTGATGCTGATCTGGGCACCCGACTGGGGATGGGTCGTCGCCGCGAACGCGCTCCTCGGGGTGAGCCAGGGCCTGACCTGGTCCACGACCGTGGTCATGAAGATCGACCTCGTCGGCCCCCGCCAGCGCGGTCTCGCGATGGGACTGAACGAAGCCGCCGGCTACGGCGCCGTCGCCGTCTCCTCCCTCCTGGCCGGGTACCTCGCCAGCGAGTACGGGCTGCGTCCCGCACCGTTCCTGCTCGGCATCGCCTACACCGCCCTCGCGCTCATCATCACGGGCATCTTCGTCCGGGAGACCCACGGGCACGCTCGCGCCGAGGCCGCACAGCTCGCACCCGCCACCAGCCGGCCCCGCCAGGACGCGGACCTGACGCACCGGCGAATCTGGTTCCTCGCGAGCATCCGCGAACCCGCCCTCGCCTCCGCGAGCGCCGCCGGGCTCGTGAACAACCTGAACTTCGGCCTCTCATGGGGGCTGTTTCCGCTGCTGTTCGCCACCCGCGACCTCTCCACCGCGCAGATCGCGCTCCTGTTCGCGCTGTACCCGGGCGTGTGGGGCATCGGGCAGCTGTTCACCGGCGCCCTGTCGGACCGCATCGGCCGCAAGCACCTCGTCACCGGCGGCATGGCCCTCCAGGCCATCGCCCTGATCATCATCGGCGCGGGCAGCGGGCTCGGCGCCTGGGCCACCGGGACGATCCTTCTCGGCCTGGGCACGGCGATGGTCTACCCGACCCTCCTCGCCGTCGTCGGCGACGTCGCGCACCCCGCGTGGCGCGCACGCGCCGTCGGCGTCTACCGCGTCTGGCGGGACCTCGGCTACGCCGTCGGCGCAGTCATCGGCGGAATCGTCGCCGACCTCCTCAGCCTGCAGGCCGCACTGTGGGTCGCCGCAGCGATCTCCGCGGTCGTCGCCGCGATCGTCGCCGGGAGGATGTACGAGACTCTCTCCACACAACACCGCAACGGAGCATCGGCCACCTGAGCCCTCTGCGGTGCTCCCAACGCGCCCTCTCCGACGCCGATCCGAGCGCGCACGACGGAGCCTCAATCGTGCACCATCCTGGCCGTACCCCACCCACCTCTTCCGGGCCACTACCCGAGGTCACCGGTCGCCCATCATGCAAATACCGACAGTTGTCCGCAAGACACGCTGGTGCAGCTCGAGCGCACCCGCCAGCGTCCGCGGTCGGCGCTACCCTGACCCCGAGGTCACCCATGGGAAGCATCACGGCGTACGAGATCGCGGCGGGCAAGCGCTACCGCGTGCGCTGGCGCGATGACCAGCAGAAGCAGGTCGAGAAGAAGGGCTTCCGCACCAAGAAGGACGCCGAGCTCTACCTCGCGCACACCGAGGTCTCGCGCTCGAACGGCTCCTATACCGACCCCGGTGAGGCGCGTATCACTGTCGGAGCGCTGGGCGTCGAGTGGCTGCGCAACAAGAAGCACGCACTCAAGGCTTCCTCGTTCAGCTCCTTGAACACGTCGTGGCGGGTGTATGTCCTCCCCCGCTGGGGCGACGTTCGGATCGGAGACATTCGCGCGTCGCACGTGGAGCAGTGGATCCGAGAGCTGTCGGAGGGCACCGCGACGACGACGCGGACGAAGAGCGCGAAGGCCGGCGCAAGCCCCCGGTCTGCAAGCGTCGTCTATCGCGCGCTCGGCGTGCTCGCCGGCATCCTTGACACAGCTGTGCGCGACGGACGCATCCCTCGAAACGTCGCTCGCGGCGCTCAGAATCTGCCCCCGAAACAGTCCCAGAAGCCGCGTCGCTACCTGACCCACAGCGAGGTCGTTCGCCTCGCCGAGGCGACCAACAACGACACGCATAGGACGCTGATCCTTCTGCTCTCGTACTGCGGCCTCCGGTGGAGCGAAGCGATCGGCATGCACGTGAGCGACATCATCTTCCCGAGACACCGAATTCAGGTGCAGCGAGCGGCGGTCGAGGTCGAAGGCAAGATCGTGCTCGGCACACCGAAGAACTGGGAGCGCCGGCTGGTGCCATTCCCGGCCTTCCTGGAAGAGCCGCTGGAGCAGCTGTGTCGCGGCAAGCGCGCCGACGATCTGGTCTTCACCGATCTGCAGGGCAAGCATCTGCGCCGCGCGAAGACGCAGCACGGCGTGAACTCGTGGTTCACCACGGCGCTCGACCTCGCCGACATCGAGCGGCTGACTCCGCACGACCTGCGTCACACCGCCGCGAGCCTCGCGATCTCGTCGGGTGCGAACGTCAAGGCCGTGCAGCGGATGCTGGGACACAAGTCGGCGGCGATGACGCTCGACACCTACGCCGACCTCTTCGACGACGACCTCGCCGACGTGGCCGAACGGATGAATCAGGGTGGGCTCAACGCGAACGTCGCGCGGCTCTGGGAGACCTGACGGGGCGTTTCGTCTCGCTGCGCTCGCTCAACGACCGACGGCGCATGAACTGCAACTAGCGGCTTTCGGACACGCTTTTCGACCTATATGCGCCAGAAGCTTGTGGGCGATTTGTGGGCGACTCGGTATCGCGCCGCTCATCCACGGGCGAAGAAAAGCCCCGCGATCCCTACTCTCGTAAGGGATCGCGGGGCTTCAACTCCGTGACAGCGGCAGTGGAGATGGGGGGAATCGAACCCCCGTCCATCGCTGGGTCGCTGCGGCTTCTCCGGGCGCAGTCTGTGCAGACGTTCTGCTCGGCCCCGACCTTTGTCACAGACACCTAAGTCGACGGGCCCAGCCTGGAAAGAGTCCCGCGTGACGTCCAGACGCCGTCACGCAGCAAGATCCCTAGATGACGCCAGTACCCGTGACGGGATCACGCACGGACTGACGGACTATCGGGCTCGCTTACGCAGCGAGGGCGAAGTCAGACTGCTTCTTATCGGCAGTTATTGGTTTGCAGGGGGCGTTCACGAGATAACCCTGCATCCTCGGCCCGCTTCACGCAGTTACGCAGACGATGTCGAAACCGATCATCCCCGTGCGTTCCTTCGTGCGAAGGACCGTTGTCACACTGTGGAGTTGCCAAGCTCGGATCCGATGGAATCCGAGCACATCAGAATACAACGGATGCGCGGCATCCGCCATTCCCGCACGTCACACCGATTCGAGCTCGCCGCGCACGATCGAGTCGCCCGAATGCGTGGGATCACCGTCGAGAGGCTCCTCGGAGATGTCCACGAGCACGTACTCGTCGATATCGACGTCGTCAGGAATCGCGAAGGTGCCTTCCGATCCCTCTAGCACACCGAGGCTCACGATCGCCGACGCGTCGGCGGTGATCAGCCACACCTCGCGGTAGGCGTCGGTGCCGGCGGCATCCGCGTCGAGTTCGACCGTGATCCGACGCTCACCATCCGGGTCCTCGACGACGACCGCGGTGCCGGCAGCACCAGGGTGACCCGGGAACGCGTCGAGAGCGGCCGCGGCAAGCTCCGTGGGCGCCGGGCGGAGGATCGAGGTGACCCCGACCACGACCAGAACGGCGGCCACCGACGCGGCCAGCGCGAAGACGACCTTCGTCCAGCGTCGCGTTCCCCGCTTCGGTTCGGGCGTCTCGTCTGAATCCGACGCCGCCGGGCCGTCGACGATGTCCGCCGCGGGCGCCACATCGATCGTGGCGCTGTCGGTGTCGACGTCGGGCGCCGAGGCGGCCGCCATTCCGACCTCGGCGGCGATGCGCTCCCACACGCGAGCCGGCGGCGCCTCGAGGTCGCCGACGGTGAGCGTCGAGCGTCCCACCAGCACGGCACGGCTGAGCTCGGTGAACTCCGTCGCGCACAGGCTGCACTCCTGCAGATGAGCCGACTCATCGGGATCGGCGTCTTCGCCCAGCGCGATCAGCGCCAGCCTCTCGGCATCAAGATGCGACATGACTCACCTCCAGTCGTTCTCGCAGTCGCTTCAGACTTCGCCTGATATGGCTCTTCACGGTACCCAACGGCATGTCCAGCCGATGGGAGATCTGGTCGTGCGTGAGGTCGTCGTAGAACGCCAGCCTCACGACTTTCTGCGCGTCCGGTTCCAGTCGGTCCAGTTCGTCCGCCAGCAGGAGCCTGTCGGCCAGGTCGATCTCCGACCCCACCAGGCTGTCGGGATCGGTGTAGTGCTGCATCTCCTCCTGGAGCCGCCTCACCCGCGCTCGCGCCTCATGCGTGTCGGCGATCCGCCGCCGGCAGATCGTCACCAGCCATGTCGACAGCTTCGCCTTGTCGGGGTCGTATCTCTCCCGCGATGTCCAGGCCGAGACGAAGGTCTTCTGGGTGACATCCTCCGCATCGCCTCGATCACCGAGCGAGCGCAGCGCGAGGGTGAAGACGACCGCCGACCAGCGGCGGTAGACCTCTTCGAGCGCGCGGTCCTCACCTCTGCGGAACCGCTCGCACAGGTCGCGTTCGTCGGGATCCACAACGCCACCCCCTGCCTCTCGGGTCACCACCTCGATCGTCTCAGGCGGGTGCGGCGATCGCCACCACATTGTCCTGGTACCGGCCGGTGGCGGAGTCGAACGCCCCGCCGCAGGTGATGAGCACCAGTGTTCCCTCTCCCTCCCGCGAGAACAGCTCGTTGACGGGCAGCTCCGCCTTCGGGTAGTAGGTGACGCTCTCGAGAACGTACGGATGCACGACTCCGTCGGCGTCCGCGACTTCGATCCGCTCCCCTGCGCCGAGGTCGCGAAGGCGACTGAACGGCCCGATCGGGTAGCCGGGGGCATCCACATGCGCCGAGATGACCGTGTTGCCGGTCTCACTCGTCGGATCGGACCCCCACCGGTACCAGCCGGCGATCGCGGGATCCTCGGGCAGCTCCATGAACCCACCCTCCTCGACGCCGACGTCGACCACGGGCACGTCGACCCCGATCGACGCGATGCTGACCGATGTCGGAGGCACCGCGCGCCGCGGCGGCGAGGGGGTCGCCGCCGCGACCGGCACGTCGACCGACGCCGTCGGTGCGGGTGCCGCCGAAGTGCGGACAGGTGCCGGTGTCACCGTGGGGGATTCGGTGACCGACTCCTGTCCGCACCCGGCCAGGGCAAGAACGATCGCGACGGGGGCGAGGCCCGTCGCGATCGCCTTGCGGATCATGCGGGTTCTCAGCGCTCGGCCCGCTTGCGCGAGACGACCACGGCCGACGTGGCGATCGCCGCAGCGACACCGAAAGCGCCGACGATCAGGAGGGTCTGCATCATCGCGTCGCGCTCGGCCAGCTGGCCGCCGGAGCCGGACGGAACACCGTCGGGAGCCGAGTGGAGCCCGTCGATCGTCTGCACGGCGAGGTCGAGGTTGTCGTCCTCGAGGCTGCCCCACGCGTAGACGATGGTGAGCACACCTTCTTCGACGGCGACGTCGGCCGGTCCGATCACCGGGTCGGTGGTGCCGGTCGCAGCGACGGATGCCTCGATCGTTCCCGCGGCGAGATCGAGGGTCGCCTCCTCGGGGTTCGCGAGGTTCTCAATCACCGCGGTGCCTCCCACGAGCACATCCACAGCGGGCGCCGCGGCGTCGTGGCGTACGGTCAGTCGGCCTTCTCCCGGAGCGGTCTCGGAGATGTCGTTCACATACGGGGTGACCGTCGGCTCGCCGCCCTCGGTGAGGTGGGCCACCGCGGTGTAGCTCGTGTTGGCTTCGAGGGTGACGCTGACGGGACCGAGGATGGGGTCGCTCGCGTCGGCCGCATCGGTCGCCGTCAGAGCGACTTCGTAATCGCCCGCC
This sequence comes from Microbacterium sp. MTN4-26, assembly GCF_042846595.1. Classification (NCBI taxonomy): domain Bacteria; kingdom Bacillati; phylum Actinomycetota; class Actinomycetes; order Micrococcales; family Microbacteriaceae; genus Microbacterium; species Microbacterium sp. MTN4-26. The sequence goes on along the minus strand of NZ_BTGO01000003.1, from coordinate 234,092 downwards.
GCGAGGTCGAGCGGGCCGGCGAGGTCGCCGGGCTGAAAGTCGTCGAGGGTCAGTTCGCCATTGACGTAGACGTCGACGGGGGTGTCGGGGATGCCATGGAGCACCGACAGGTCAGCGGTGGTGTCCGAGATGGCGTACGCGGGGGCTGCCAGACCGAAAGCGGCGATCGCTCCGGCGGTGATACCCGCTGCGAGGGTCTTACGCACGATAGTCCTCCTTGGAATCACGGGCGGCTGGGCACCGCCTCATGCCTATGTGTTCCGGGAGGGTGTGCGATTCGGATGCAGGTGGCGGATATTTCGCTCGCCGCCGGCGTGGCGGAGGCGATTATCTGGTTGCGGGAAGCGACGGGGCCTCATCCGACGTCGTGCCGGCGACCATCGGGGCGATCACGGTCGCCGACGCGACGGCGGCGAGGCCGGCGACGACCGCGACCGCGACGGTGGCAACCAGCATCTTCAGCGCGGAGGTCTTCATCGCGGGTCACGTTATCGTGACCGTCGGCATCGCGTCCACCTTCGCCGCCAACCTGTGACCCGCCCGTGAGGGGCGACCCGTCAGCCCGAGCGGGTCACTCGCCGAGGCGGTTGCGGGTGCGCATGGCCCGCTCGGCCTCGCGCTTGTCCTGACGTTCGCGCAGCGTCTGACGTTTGTCGTACTCCGCCTTACCCTTGGCGATCGCGATCTCCACCTTCGCGCGGCCGTCGCTGAAGTACAGACGCAGCGGCACGAGGGTGTAGCCGCCGGCCGACGCCGCGTGGCCGAGACGCTCGATCTCGTCCTTGTGCAGCAGCAGCTTGCGGGTGCGCTTGGCGGAGTGGTTCGTCCAGTGGCCCTGCGAATACTGCGGGATGTTCACCGCATCCAAGAACGCCTCGCCCTTGTCGATGAAGGCATAGCCGTCGGTGAGATTCGCGCGCCCCTCGCGCAGCGACTTCACCTCGGTGCCCATGAGCACCAGACCCGCTTCGTAGGTCTTCTCGATGGTGTAGTCGTGGCGGGCGCGACGGTTGGTCGCGACGACCTTCTCTCCGCGTTCCCGGACCATGATGACTCCTCGTATGACGGATGCCGCTCGAGACGGCAGCCCATCAGTCTAGCAAGCGTCTCACGCCGTGCTCGGGCGCGGTCAGGCGCGCAGCCAGCGCCGGATCGCGAAGCTCGCCGAGAGGGCCGCGAGCACGGCGCCGATCACGATGAGAACGGGCACCACCAGCAGGGCATCGCCGACGTCGACCCACGTCGTGACGAACTCCACGCGCCCGCGCAGGTAGTCCTCGACGCCGAAGTGCACTCCGGCGAGCACGGCGCCGCTGGCGAGCACGGAACCCAGCAACGCCGCGAAGACGCCCTCCAACACGAACGGCGTCTGGATGAACCGGTTCGACGCGCCCACCAGGCGCATGATGCCGAGCTCTCGTCGTCGGGCATACGCCGACAGCCGGATGGTCGTCGCGATCAGCAGCACCGCGGCGACGAGCATGAGCACCGCGATGCCGACCGCGATGTAGGTCGCGACGGTCAGCGCGGAGAAGAGGGGGTCGAGGTACTGCAGCTGATCCGCAACCTCTTCGACGCCGTCCATGCCGGCGAAGGCCTCGATCAGCACGTCGGACTGACGCTGGTCGACGAGGTTGATCCAGAAGGTCTGGTTCATCTGCTCGGGCGAGATGATGTTCGCGTAGTCCTCGCCGAGGAGCTCCAAGGCGTTCGCGTACGCTTCATCCTGGTCCTCGAAGCGCACATCGCGGATCAGAGGCGCCAGCGCGGGACCGTCGAGGGTCTCCTCCACCTGCGCGACCTGGTCCTCCGTCGCGACGCCGTCGGCACAGGTGGCCGTCTGCTGCGAGACCGATGTGCACATGTACACCGCGACCTGGGCGCGATCGACCCAATAATCGCGCATCGTTCCGATCTGCATCTGCATGAGCATCGCCGCGCCGACGAAGGTCAGTGAGACGAAGGTGACCAGCACCACGGACACGACCATCGAGGCGTTGCGGCGCAGCCCGCCGAGAGCCTCGGCGAGGACCAGACGGAATCTCACGACGTCGGCCCCACTTCGTCCTGATCGCCCTTGCCGAGACCGAGGCGGTCGGCGACACCCAGCTCCTCCACCTCGACCTCGGCGATGTCGATGACCGGCACCGGCTGCGTGCGGTGCCGGCGTTCCTCGGATCCCGGTTCGGCCTCCGATGGGGCTGCCGGCGTCTCGGCGACGGGCGCGACCCCGGTCGTCTGCGGTTCGGGAACGGATGCGGCAGGGCGCGCCGGGGCGACGGCCGGCGTCACCGGCTCGGCCGCAGAAGCGGGCTCGGGCGCCGGCGCGGCAGCGGGAGCCACCGGTGTCGAGGGATCCGCAGCGGCGGGGGTCGCGCGGCGGGCGATGGAGGCCGCCGCCTCACGCTGCACCTCGAGGACCTCGGTGAGCGCCGCCACCGCGGCCGCGCCGCGCACCGGCTCGGGCGCGAGGGTCGGCAGGCCCGACGTGTCGCCGTAGCCGCCGTGACTGTCGTCCCGAACCATCGCACCGTTCTTCAACTCGATCACGCGGCGCTGCATCTGGTCGACGAAGTTCGCTTCGTGCGTGGCCATGACCACCGTCGTCCCTCCGGCGTTGATGCGGGCCAGCAGCCGCATGATGTCGATCGAGGTGCCGGGGTCGAGGTTTCCGGTCGGTTCGTCCGCGAGCAGCACCTGCGGACGATTCACCAGGGCGCGAGCGATGGCCACGCGCTGCTGCTCTCCTCCCGAGAGCTCGTGCGGCATCCGCTTCTCCTTGCCGGCCAGGCCCACCAGGGCGAGCACCTCCGGCACCGCCTGCTGGATGAAGGCGCGGGAGGAGCCGATCACCTGCAGGGTGAAGGCGACGTTCTGGAAGACGGTCTTGCCCGGAAGCAGGCGGAAGTCCTGGAACACGGCGCCGACGTGACGGCGGAAGTAGGGAACCTTGCGACTGGACAGCGTGCGCAGGTCACGTCCGAGCACGACGACGCGACCGTCGCTCGGCACCTCCTCGCGCAGGATGAGGCGCAGACACGACGACTTCCCCGATCCCGACGCGCCGACGAGGAAGACGAACTCGCCGCGGAGCACCTCGAAGTCGACGTTGTCGAGCGCGGGGCTCTTGGTGCCGCGATAGCGCTTGGTGACGTTCTCGAACCGGATCATGGCGAGACGAGCCTAGGCGAGCGCATCCGTCACACCCTCAGCGACACCCTGGCTCGCCCGTCACATAACGAATAAACAGGAACGGGGTCACGATCACCGGCCATCACCCCGGATGTGGATTCGAGGCCGCACCGTCGAGCCAGAGCGTGTCGACCGCGTCGCGGTGCGAACCGTCTGTGCCGACGTGCTTCGCATCGATGCGCTCGCCCTTCGTGATCACATGCACGAGCGCCATGCCGTGTCCGCGGCCGAGGCCGTACTCGTCCTTCAGCCAGGCGAGGATCGGGGCCGCCTTGGTCTCCGGTCCGAAGCCCCTCTCGGTCGCCCTCACGATGAACTCTCGCGGCGTGACACCGGTCTTGGCCTCGATGTTGTCGAGATACGCCTGGAACGACATGGTGACTCCTCCGATGCGGTCATGCGAAGGCTAGCGGATACCGCCGAAGCGGCCGAGATATCAGTCGTCGTCGTCTTTGCGCTTGCGCCACCGGATTCCCGCGGCGATGAAGCCGTCGAGGTCGCCGTCGAACACCGTCGCGGGGTTCCCGACCTCGTGACCGGTGCGAAGGTCTTTCACGAGCTGCTGGCCGTAGAGGAAGTAGGAGCGCATCTGATCGCCCCAGCTGGCGGTGATGGTGCCCGCGAGCTCCTTCTTCTTCGCCGCTTCCTCCTCCTTCTGCAGCAGCATCAGGCGGGTCTGCAGCACCCGCATCGCCGCAGCGCGGTTCTGGATCTGCGACTTCTCGTTCTGCATCGAGACCACGATGCCGGTCGGGAGGTGGGTCAGCCGCACCGCCGAGTCGGTCGTGTTGACCGACTGACCGCCGGGCCCCGAGGAGCGGAACACGTCGACGCGGATGTCGTTCTCGGGGATGTCGACCTCCTGCGCCTCCTCCATCACCGGAATGACCTCGACGGCGGCGAAGCTCGTCTGCCGCTTGTCGGCGGCACCGAAGGGGCTGATGCGGGCGAGCCGGTGCGTTCCCGCCTCGACGGACAGCGTTCCGTAGGCGTAGGGGGCGTCGATCTCGAACGTCGCAGACTTGATCCCGGCGCCTTCGGCGTAGGAGGTGTCCATGACCTTGGTGGAGTAGCCGTGGCGCTCCGCCCAGCGCAGATACATGCGCAGCAGCATCTCCGCGAAGTCCGTCGCGTCGTCGCCGCCGGCACCGGATCGGATGGTGACGACCGCGGCGCGTTCGTCGTACTCGCCGTCCAGCAGCGTCTGGACTTCGAGCTGGTTGACGACGTCTTCGAGTTCAGCGAGCTCGTGACGTGCCTCCTCGGCGGAATCCTCGTCGTCCATCTCGACAGCGAGCTCCACGAGAACCTCGAGGTCGTCGATGCGCTTCTCGACCTCGGTGACGCGCTTGAGCTCGTGCTGACGGTGGCTGAGAGCGCTGGTGACCTTCTGCGCGTTCTCCACATCGTCCCAGAGATCGGGAGCGGCGGCGGCGTCGCTGAGCCGGGCGATCTCCTTCTCGAGCGCGTCGACATCGACGACGGCCTTGATATCGGAGAAGGTCGAGCGCAGGGCCTGGATGTCGGCGGACATATCGAGTTCAAGCATGACGCTCCAGCCTACCGCCGTCGGGCCAGCTGCCGCTGATCCGCGCTCGTGGGACCGCTCCCCCGAGGGCGCGCCCGTGGCGCGGTATCGTCGGGAGCACCATGGCCGAATCCGCGGGACGCATCCTCACGCGCTTCGCGCCGATGATCTACGGCCCCACACTGCTGTTCGCCCTCGGTGAAGGAGCGGTGATCCCGCTCATCCCCGTCATCGCCGCAGAACTCGGCGCGAACGTCGCGGTGAGCGCGCTCGTGGCCTCGTCACTCGTCATCGGCCAACTGGCCGGCAACATCCCCGCCGGCTACGCCGTCGCGCGATTCGGAGAACGGATCACGATGGCCGCTGCGGGGCTCATCGGACTCACGGGAGTCGTGGCGATGGCCCTGGCCCCGGTACTGCCGGTCTTCGCCGCATCCGTCTTCGTCATCGGACTCTGCGCCGCCGCCTTCGGCCTCGCCCGCCACTCGTTCATGACCACACGGGTGCCGCTGTCGTTCCGGGCACGCGCGCTGTCGCTGCTGGGCGGGACATTCCGTCTCGGCATGTTCGTCGGTCCGTTCATCGCCGCGAGCCTGCTGGCTGTCTTCGGGGACGAGCATGCCGCCATCTGGTTCTTCGGCGCGTGCCTGATCGCGACCATCCTGCTGGTGCTGTTCGGCCCCGATCCCGAGACCGCAGTGCCCGAGCGCGGTCGCCCGCGGGTGAGGACCGACGAAGACGGCGACCGCGAGGACACCGGCGAACCCGTCTCCGGGACCATCCCGGTCGGCGGGCGACAGGGGGTGTTCGCGACGATGTGGCGCTACCGCGTCGTGCTGTCGCGGCTCGGACTCGCGGCGGCGTCCCTCTCCGCCGTGCGATCGGCCCGGCAAGTCGTGCTGCCGCTGTGGGGCGTGTCGATCGGGCTCGACGCGCAGACCATCGCCCTCGTCGTCGGCATCTCCGGCGCGATCGACTTCGCCCTGTTCTACGCCAGCGGTCAGGTGATGGACCGTTTCGGGCGTCTGTGGGCGGCGCTTCCGTCGATGGTGCTGATGGGCGCCGGTTTCGCCGCTCTCGCGGTCACCCACGACGGCGCGCAGTCCGCGATGTGGTTCGCGATGTTCGCCGCCGTGCTCGGTGTCGGCAACGGGCTGTCCAGCGGCATCCTGCTCACGCTCGGTGCCGATGTCGCTCCCCCGACGGATCCCGCCCCGTTCCTCGGGTCGTGGCGCACGCTCACCGACGCCGGCGGCGCGGCCTGCCCTCTGCTCGTCTCGGCGGTCACCGCAGCGGCATCCCTCCCGGTCGCCGTCGGCGTCGTCGGCCTGATCGCATTCGCCGGAGCCGGCGCCTTCGTGCGGTGGGTGCCGCGATTCGTGCCGAGGTCGCGATGAGCTCCGACGTGCCGTCCAGCACGGGCGCGTCCTCACACAGCACCGTGCACTTCTGCCGCAGCCGCCATCGCGGGCGACGATGCACCCGGCCGCTGGATCACCCCGGTCTGCACCGGCACCGCGCGATCCTGTGGGCCGGTGCCGCGGCAGACCCCCTCCGCTGTGCCGGGTCCGGCGCACAGGGCCGGGCCGCCACGCCTCTGGCCGACGGATGGCCCCACGGCCGTGCCCTCTGCCCGGTCTGCCTCCGGTTCGTCTCACTCGTGAACGACACCCTCGCCGCGCACGACACCTCCGATCCGGCCGAACCGGCATCCGAGGCCCTCCGCCGACGTGACTGGTTCAACACCATCGGCTGGTGAGCGCGGATCCTGACGCCCCGCCGTGCCGCCATCCCGGCTCCCGCCGTTCCAACTCCCGCCATCTCGCCGCCTCGGCTCCCGCCGCCGTACCGGACCACTCCGCTGTGTCTGCCGCCACCGCCGTGCCACAACTCAGGCTGGCCACCGGATCGGGCCGCGCACCAGAGGCGTGTCGGCAGCTCGCGCCGCTTCCAGCCTGAGTTGATGCACAACAGCGGCGCGAGCGAGTTATCAGCGCCTTGACAGGCAAGCTAGCACTTGCCTATTGTGATCGGCGTGGCCGACATCTATGCGGCGATCGCGGACCCGACGCGCCGGCTCCTCCTCGACGAACTCGCGCGTGCCGATGGGCAGAGCCTGTTCGAACTGTGCAGCCGGCTCACCATGACTCATGGCGTGAACTCGAGCCGTCAGGCGATCTCGCAGCACCTGGCGGTGCTCGAATCCGCCGGGCTGGTGAGTTCCGCGAGGGTCGGGCGCACCAAGATCCACCACCTCCACACCGAGCCGTTCCGTGAGATCACGGAACGGTGGCCGATACCAGCGAAGGATTGACATGAGCATCCGCATCAACCTCACCAGCGTGTTCGTCGACGACCAGTCGAAGGCCCTCGCCTTCTACACGGGTGTGCTCGGTTTCGTCGCGAAGAACGACATCCCCCTCGGCGAGCACCGGTGGCTCACCGTCGTGAGCCCGGATGATCCGTCGGGGCCCGAGCTTCTGCTCGAGCCTGACGCACACCCGGCTGCGCGCACGTACAGCGCGGCGCTCGTGGCCGACGGGATCCCGGCCGCTTCGTTCACCGTCGACGACGTCAGGGAGAGCCACACGGCGCTGTCGGGGCGAGGGGTGACGTTCACGCAGGCGCCGGTGGCGATGGGGCCGGTCGTCACCGCCGTGCTCGACGACACGTGCGGAAACCTCATCCAGCTCACAAGTCCCGCCTGACCGCAGCCTCGCCTGACCGCACACGGCGCACACCGCCACACCCACGCCGGCCCGTCATCGACTCGCTTGTCAGCGGAGCACGGTGCGACTGGTCGCTGTCGACTCCAGACGCACTCCGTCCGGGACGAACAGGGTCACGACGGGTGGATGCCAGACACCGGCGACAGTGACTCGCGAGGATACCCCGTCGGGTGAGCCCGCCGACACGATCGCCGCGTCGGAGCCGAGCGCCCCGAGGAACGTGGACGCCTGCTCAGCGACCGCAGCATCGGTCAGCCGCGCGGTCGGCTCGCCCCCGACGGTGGTGAAGACGAACCCGTCGGCGCCCGCGAGTGCGGCACCGTCGGCGAGCGCGTCCACGCGCTTCTGCGCGAGGTAGAGGCTCGTCGCGTCGACGCACACGAGCACCAAGACGAGGGCGAGGACGACGTAGCCGAGGGTGAGCGGCAGGATGCTGCCCTCCTCGCCCGCGGCTGCGCGGCGCCATCGAGCCGACCCTCCCCCACGAGGCTTCGTGACCTCACACGATGCGCGACTCATCCCGCACTCCACGTTCGCGACACCTTCTGCGCGGAGGTGGCCTCGACCGGCACGCTGGCGAGGCGATCCAGCCCAAGCACATCGGGAACGAGCGGAAGCGCGACGGTCGCCGACACGGTGACCACCACCAGGGCGCCGGCTTGCGGACAGTCACCGGCCGGGCGACATCCGACCTCGACGCGCACCGCGGCCGGATCGATGCCGTACTCGTCGACGACCGATGCCAGCACCCGCTCGACCCGACCGGCCGCGGCGCCGGCATCCTCGGCCGTCGAGATCGCTCGCGCGATATGACGCGCAGCGGCCTCGGTGCCGAGCGACTGATGCTGAACGAGCGACAACGTGATCACCAGGTAGATCAGCGGCACGAGCATCAGCAGACCGACCACGATGAACTCCAGCGCCGCCGAGCCGGCATCGTCCGCGACGACACGCGTCGCCCTCGCGTGCAGCCACCTGAGAGCCGTTGCGGGCGTCGCCGTGGACCGCGGCTCAGTCGAAGCTCTCCAGGGGCGCATGCGCGGTCACCTCCATCCCGTGGGGCAGGCCGAACAGACCCGCCAGCGGCAGCGTCGCGCGCACGGTCACCGCAACCGCCGGGTGTCCGAGATGGGAGGTCTGCGTGACATCGACGTCGGCGGCGTACTCCGCCCCGACCGTTCGCGAGACGATCTCACGCGTGCGCGCAGCGCCCTCGCCCAGCGTCGTATCGGCGAGCGCCGCGCGGTGCGCGCCCTCGGCGGCGGCGTCGTGGACGACGTTGCGCACGTACAGTCCGACGCCGAGTTGCAGCACGGCCAGCGTGAGGGCGGTCAGGAGCACGCCGACGAGCACGAACTCGACCGGCGCCGAACCCGTGTCATCCGCGAGGGCGGCCGCGATGCGCCTGCGGAGCCTCGTCACCGGGTCAGAGACCCGACACGCGGTTGATCGCCTGCTCGAACAGACCGGCCAGCGCCGGACCCGCGAGCGCCCAGATCACCACGACGAGCCCGGCCGTCATGAGCGTGATCAGCACCCAGCCGGGCACGTCACCGGTCTCGTCCTCCAGGGCGTCGGCAATGCGCGTACGCACGGCGACCTCGAAGCGGCTCCAGATTCGCAACATCCGATTCTCCTTCTGTGTCATCCGACCCCCAGCCGCAGCATGAGGATCCCGGGGAAGACCGCGAACAGAACGCTCAGCGGCAGGATCATGAAGACGAGGGGCACCAACATCGCGATCTCCTTGCGTCCCGCACTCTCGATGAGCGCGCGCTTGGCGTCTTCGCGGGCGTCGGCGGCCTGAGCGTGGAGCACGTCGGCGAGCGGCGCACCACGGTCGATGGCCGCGACGATCTGATCGACGCTGCGTGTGAGCGCGGGAAGCTCGAGCCGATGCGCCATCGCCGCGAGGGAATCCGCCAGCGACGACCCCGTGCCCACCTCCACCACCGCGGTCCGGATCTCGGCCGTCAGCTCGCCGGCGCCCACCGACGACACGCGACGCAGCGAGTCGAGCATCCCTTCGCCCGCCGAGAGGCACAGCGCGAGGAACTCCAAGACCGTCGGCACTTCTTCGCTGATGCGCGACAGTCGGGCGGACGCCGCCCGCGACAGCCACACGTCGCACCCGAAGTAGGCGATCGCCCCACCGACGACCGGCAGCAGAAGGGATGCGGCTCCCCCGCGTCCGAGCAGAACGAGCGCCACCGCGAACACACCGCCGGCCGCGAAGCCGGCGAGGGCACCGCCGAGCTGCCTCGCCCGGAACGTGGTGACGTCGACGCGCCACCCCGCCTGCCGCAGGCGCCGCTCGATCGCCTCCGACGAGCCCACCACGCGACCGAGCGCGTCCGCGAGGCGTCGTCCGATCGTGCCGGCGTCCCACGCGGGAAGGCCGCCCCCGTCGACGACGACACCGCGCGGGTCCACGACGTCGCGCACGTACGGGGCGATCCGGCGCGACAGGCTCGGCGCCCCGATGCGCGGAGCCCGCGCGAGCACGAAGCATGCGCCGAGCCCGAAGGCCGTGCCCAGCACGATCGCAAGCGCCAGTTCCGTCACGCCCGTCACGCGAACCACCGCCGCGGCTCGGGAAGACGGCCCAGCCGGATCATGACCCGGTAGGCCACGACGGACATGACCGCACCGACGACGATGAGCACCACGCCCTCCGGGCTGCCGTACGCCTGCGCGCCCTCGGGCCGCAGCGCGAGAAGACCGAGGATGACCCACGGCGCCGTCACACCGAGGACGGCGGCACCGCGCACCCACGACTGACGCGCCTCGACCTCCGCCCGCAGGGCGGCGTCAGCGCGCACCGATGACGACAGCGCCCGCAGGACCGTCGTGAGCTCCGTCCCTCCCACCTGACGCGCCATGCGGAGCGTCTCGATGATGCGGTCGGCGACGGGATCTCCGAGGTTCTGCTTCAGGTGAGCGGCGGCGGAGTCGAAGTGGCCGGAGGCGGCGATGTCGCGCGCGAAGACGGCGAAAGCCGGGCGCAGCGATGCCGGCGCTGAGTCCGCGAGCGCCGCGACCGCGTCCGGAAGCGACATCCCCGCCCGCACCGACGCGATCAGCAGATCGCACACATCGGGCCAGAGACCGCGACGAGTGCGGCGCAACCGCGTGCGCCGCGACCGCAGCCAGGCGACGGGAGCGAAGGCGGCGGCGACGCCGGCCACCACGGCGAGCGCGGCGACCTGGGTGATCAGCCACGCGAGTGCACCCGCGACCAGGGCGCACAGCCCGCCGACGGCGACGACGCTCGTGGGCGCCACCCGCGCGAGGCCCGCTCCTTCGAGCAACGAGGACACGCCCCCGGTCACCGCCGCCGGCGGCTTCGGTCGCTCCGGCCAGACCCAGGGGGAGATCGCCAGCAGGATGCCGGCTGCCAGGGTCGCACCCCAGATCCAGGTCACGGCGACACACCCTCAGCGCGATACAGCGTCTTCGCCGCGATGCCGCCGCCGTCCACGCCGGTGGGGGCGACGATCTCCACCACGCGACGCCGGCCGTCAGGCTCTCGACGGCAGTGCGCCACGAGGTGCACCGACGAGGCCACGGCCGGCTGGATGAATCCGGCGTCGATGTTGCGACCGGCCAAGAGCGGGAGGGCGGCCAGCTTGGTCAGCGCCTCGCGTGCCGAGTTCGCGTGAATGGTCGCGGCGCCGGGCACGCCCGTGTTCAGCGCCAACACGAGATCCAGCGCCTCCGCGTCGCGCACTTCGCCGACCACGAGGCGATCCGGCCGCATGCGGAGCGCCTCCTTCACAAGGCGTCGCAGGCTCACCTCACCGCTGCCCTCCAAGCTCGGCTGCCGGCCCTGCAGCGACACGATGTCGGGGGCTTCGACCGCCAGCTCGAACGTCTCCTCCACGGTCACCACGCGCGTCTCCGGCGTGCAGGCGGCGATGATCGCTCCGAGGAGCGTCGTCTTGCCCGCGTGGGTCGCACCCGACACGACGATGCTCCGACCGGTGCGGACCCCGTCGAACAGGATCTCCGCCGCCTCCGGGGCGAGCGACCCGGTCCGCACGAGCTCCCGCAGGTCGCGCAGGCTGGGAGAGAACTTCCGGATGTTCACCGCCCAGTGACGACGCGTGATGTCGGGGATGACGACGTGCAGCCGGGAGCCGTCCGGAAGCGACGCGTCCACGAACGGCTGCGAGAGATCGACCCGGCGACCGGTCGAGTGCAGCATCCGCTCGATAAGATCGCGCACGGCGACGTCGGTGAGGGTGAGAGGCACCCGTTCGGCCACGCCCGCGCGAGCCACGAAGATGCGGTCCGGCGCGTTGATCCACAGCTCCTCCACACTCGGATCGTCGAGGTAGACCTGGAGCGCGCCGAACCCCGACACCGTCGCGAGCACCTGCCGCACGCACGTAGCCTCGTCATCGACCGGGCGAAGCCCGCGGGCGAGAGCGAAGTCGTTGTGGCGTCGCACCTCGGAGCGGGCGATCTGCGCCGCCCGGTCCGGTTCACGCGATGGGTCGGCGGCCTCGCGCCGCAACCGCTCGCGCACACGCTCGGCCACCGACACGGCAGGATCGGCGGTCAGGGTCACCCGGGAATCCTCGCAAGTCCGGGCGCGGGGCCGTGTTCGTTATCCACAGGTGCGCCATGCGAGCGGGCGCGCGAGAATGGAGACGATTGCGAAAGGATCACCATGGGAACCGCCACGAAGAACCTCTCCCCCGTCTCGAAGCTCGGCCTCGGCGTCGTCGGCGTCGTGCAGGTCGCGTTCGCCTTCCTCGCCTTCTGGGACCTCGCGCACCGCGATCACCGCGACGTCGTCGGGTCGAAGCCGATGTGGGTACCGGTGATCCTCGTCAACTGGATCGGTCCGGCCGCCTACTTCCTGGTCGGCATCCGGCGCTGAACCCGGGGGAAACCCCCACAGAAGACGTTCACCGCGGTCAGTAGACTTGACCCACTTCGCGGGAGTGGTGAAATCGGCAGACACGCAGGATTTAGGTTCCTGTGCCCTCGGGCGTGTGGGTTCAAGTCCCACCTTCCGCACGCGATGACCTCGCACGCCCTGACCGAAGCCGTTCCGACGCTGGGACTTCCTTGGATCTCCGACCCGCAGCACTGATCCCCTTCCTCGACCCTGCCGCGATCATCGACGCAGCCGGTCCCTGGGCGCTCCTCGTGGTGTGCGGGATCGTGTTCGCCGAGACCGGCCTGCTCGTCGGGTTCCTCCTCCCCGGCGACACGCTGCTCATCATGGCCGGCCTGCTGTCGAATCCCACCGCGCATCCGCCCCACGGCGTCTTCGGCGTGAACGTCTGGCTCGTCGGACTCCTCATCGGCCTGGCGGCGTTCCTCGGCGGCGAGGTCGGCTATCTCATCGGGCACAAGGCCGGCCCCCGCATCTTCGAGCGCAAGGAATCCGGCTTCTTCAGCGTCAAGAACGTCGAGCGCACGAACGCGTTCTTCGAGCGGTTCGGCGGGCTCACGATCATCCTGGCGCGCTTCGTGCCCATCGTCCGCACCTTCGCGCCGGTGGCCGCGGGTGTGGGGCACATGAACAAGTGGACCTACACGCTCTACAACCTCATCGGCGCGGTGCTGTGGGGCTTCGGGCTCACCGTCTTCGGATACGGCATCAGTCTCATCCCCGGAGTCGGCCAGATCGTCGCGGACTACATCGACGTCATCCTGCTCGTCGCCGTGCTCGGGACCGTCACCTTCGTCGCGACCCACTACGTGCAGCAGCGCCGGAAGGCGCGACGAGCTGCCGAGGCAGGAGAGGACGTCGTCACCGACGAAGACGAAGCCCGCCACCTCGTGCTCGAGCACGACGTCTTCGACCACCCGGACCGCTACGGCGAGAGCGCGCGCCGTCACGACCACGACGATCCCGACGCCCCCGGGCGCTGACCCACGCGCGGGAGCCGCGGGGATGGCGGCTACGACGCCTTGGCCGACTTCTTCGCGGGCTTCTTCTTCGGCGGCGCAGCCGACCCCTCGCCGTCCGACTCCTTCGATGCCTTCGTACCCGCCGTGGTCGCCGACCGCGCGGCGCGCGACTTCTCCACGCTCGCCCGAAGGGCCTCCATGAGGTCGATCACCTCGCCGCCGGAAGCGTCGTCGTCGCGTTCACCGAAGGTCTCCGCGGTGTCGACGGCGTCGCCCTGCTCGAGCTTCGCATCGATGAGCGTGCGCAGCTCGGCCTGATACTCGTCTTCGAACTCCTCCGGGTCGAAATCGCTCGCGAAGCTGTCGACGAGAGCGGCGGACATCTCCAGCTCCTTCGCCGAGATCCTGACGGATTCGTCGAGCGCCGGGAAGGACGCCTCCCGCACTTCGTCCGCCCACAGCAGCGTCTGGAGCACCAGCACCTCACCGCGCACACGGAGCGCCGCCAGGCGCGTCTTCTGCCGGAGCGAGAAACGCACGATCGCGGTGCGGTCGGTCTGCTCGAGGGTCTTCCGCAGCAGCACGTACGCCTTCGGCGAGGCCGAGTCCGGTTCGAGGTAGTACGCCTTGTCGAGCGTCAGCAGGTCGACCTGCTCGCTCGGCACGAACTCGACCACGTCGATCTCTCGACTGCGCTCGCTCGGCAGCGCATCGAAGTCCGCCTTGGTGAGGATCACGGTCTTCTCGCCGTCGTTGTAGGCGCGGTCGATGTCGGCGTACGGAACGACCTCGCCGTCGATCTCGCAGATGCGCTGGTAGCGGATGCGTCCGCCGTCGGCGTTGTGCACCTGATGCAGCGGCACGTCGTGGTCTTCGGTCGCCGAGTAGACCTTGACCGGAACATTGACCAGGCCGAAGGTCAGCGCGCCCTTCCAGATGGCTCTCACCACACCAGTACACACCCGTCACAGGGCTCGCTGCCACCCCTTGCGGACGGCGGGCGGGCCGTGCGGAGGACTTCCCGCACTAACCTGAGGCCATGGCCGGGGCGGAACAGCTGGTGCGCATCGACGGCCGCCGTCTGCGAATGACGAACCTCGACAAAGTGCTGTATCCCGCCACCGGCACCACCAAGGGCGAGGTGATCGACTACTACACGCGCGTGGCTGACGTGCTCCTGCCGCACGTGGCCGGACGCCCGGTCACCCGCAAGCGCTGGCCGGACGGCGTCGGCACCGAGGCCCACCCCGGGACCTCGTTCTTCGCGAAGGACCTCGAACCGGGCGCCCCCGCGTGGGTGCGGCGCCTGCCCATCGCCCACTCGGGCGGCCCGAAAGACTATCCGCTCATCGCCGACGTGCCGACCCTCGTCTACCTCGCCCAGGTCGCGAGCCTGGAGCTCCACGTGCCCCAGTGGCGCTTCGACGCCGACGGCCAGCGCGGCACTCCCGACCGCATCGTTCTCGACCTCGACCCCGGTCCGGGCGTTGGTCTCGCCGAGTGTGCTGAGGTCGCTCGGCACGCGCGGCACATCCTCGATGGCATGGGGCTCAAGGCCTTCCCGGTGACGAGCGGCAGTAAGGGCATCCACCTCTACGCGCACGTGGACGGCGCCTGGTCGAGCGAGCAGGTCTCCGGCGTGGCTCGGGAACTCGCCCGGGCGATCGAGGCGGACCACCCCGGCCTCGTCGTCAGCCAGATGGCGAAGGCGGAGCGTGCGGGTCGCGTGTTCATCGACTGGAGCCAGAACAACGCCGCGAAGACGACCATCGCACCCTACTCGCTTCGGGGACGTGCTCACCCGACGGTCGCCGCGCCTCGCACGTGGGAGGAACTCGACGATCCGAAGCTCTCGCATCTGACCTTCGACGAGGTGCTGCGTCGCGTGGACCGGCTGGGCGATCCCCTCGTCGCCCTCGATCCGCGTCCGTCCCGCGCGCCGCTCACGGCCTATATCGCCAAGCGTTCCGCGTCACGCACACCGGAGCCCGTGCCCGAGCATCCCGCCGGGGAGCCGTCCGATCCGCGCGCGCAGCCTCGATTCGTCATCCAGGAGCACCACGCGTCCCGGCTGCACTGGGATCTCCGCCTCGAACGCGACGGCGTGCTCGTGAGCTGGGCGGTGCCGCGCGGAGTTCCCCACACCCACGCACGCAACAACCTCGCGGTGATGACCGAGGACCACCCGCTGTCGTACCTCGACTTCCGCGGCGTCATTCCGAAGGGCGAGTACGGTGCCGGCACGATGACGGTGTGGGACACCGGTCACTACGAGCTGGAGAAGTGGCGCGACGACGAGGTCATCTTCACCGCCCGCGGCCGCGATGACGGCCCCCTCGGTGACGTGCGCCTGGCTCTGATCCGCACGGACGGTGAGGGTGAGAAGTCCACCTGGCTGCTGCACCGCATGAAGACGGATGCCGTCGGCCGACCGCAGGCCGAGGGTGCACCCGTCGAGCCAGCCGACCACGCGCACCTGATCGCCGACGCGGAAGGCCCCACCCCCGCCGAGCATGTCCCGAAAACTGCGGCGAAGACCACGGCGAAAGGACGGAAAGCGGGACATGCGGACAAGAGGTCGGGCGCCGCGCCGGACTCGAGCGCCCTGCGACCGATGCTCGCCGTCAACGCAACGCCCGCCATCGCTCGGCAGGCTGCGCGACGCTGGGCCGACCCGGGGGGCTCCGCGTGGGCGGAACTGAAGTGGGACGGCGTGCGCGCACTCGGCATCTGGGACGGCCGTTCCCTCCTGCTGCGTGCACGCAGCGGCGCCGACATCAGGGCGACCTACCCGGAGCTCACGGCGGCACCGCCCGACCTCGGGCCGGTGCCGGCGATCATCGACGGCGAGGTCGTCGCGCTGGACGAATCCGGACGACCGAGCTTCCCGTTGCTGCAGAGTCGCATCAACCTCACCGACCGGCGCGAGATCGCCCGGGAGGCGGCGCGCACGCCGGTGCAGTGGTATCTCTACGACCTGCTCTCCCTCGATGATCGCGACGTGTCCGACCTGCCGCTGTCGGCTCGGCGGGAGCTGCTGGAGAGCATCGCCGGCGACGCAGCGTCGCCGCTGCGCGTGCCGCCGGTCTTCGACGACGTGGATGCGGCTCTCGCCGCCGCAGAGCGATTCGGCCTGGAGGGGGTGGTCGTGAAGGATCCGGCCTCCCGCTACCGCCGCGGCCCGCGCAGCGAGTCGTGGCTGAAGGTGAAGCTCACCCGCACGCAGGAGGTCGTCATCGGCGGCATCCGGCCGGGCAGGGGCGGTCGGAGCGGCCGCATCGGGTCGCTCCTGGTCGGCATCCCCGGCGACGACGGTCTGCGCTACGCGGGCCGCGTCGGATCCGGGTTCTCCGACGCGACGCTGGCGCGACTGGAGAAAGAGCTCCTCCCCCGGCGCACCGACGCCGATCCGTTCGTGGGCGTCCCGGCCGCTGACGCCCGCGACGCGCAATGGGTGTCGCCGCACGTGGTCGGCGAGGTGGAGTTCGCCGAGTTCACTCCCGGGGGGATCCTCCGCCACGCGCGCTGGCGCGGCCTGCGCCCTGACAAGTCGCCGGCCGAGGTGCGGCGCGAGGACTCCTGAGACCGGGTCAGGCGTGCGCGTCGTGCTCGACGTGATCGGCGGGCTCGAGCTGGAACGTGGAGTGCTCGACGTCGAAGTGGTCGGCGAGGCAGGTCTGGAGCGAGGCGAGGATGGCCGGGCCACGACCGTCGCGAAGGCAGACGTCGTCGACCACCACGTGCGCGCTGAACACGGGTGCGCCGCGGGTGAGCTGCCACACGTGCACATCGTGCACGGCGGTCACGCCCGGTGTGCGCAGGATGTGCTCCCGGATCTCGGCGACATGGATGTCGGCCGGCGCCGCCTCGCTCAGCACCGAGGCGACTTCGCGCAGCAGCCCGATCGCGCGCGGGATGATGAGGGCGGCGATCGCGAGGGAGGCGAGGGCGTCGGCGCCGGTCCAGCCCGTGGTGACGATGACGATCGCGGCGACGATGACCATCGCCGATCCGATGAGGTCGCCGAGCACCTCGAGGTAGGCGCCCCTCACGTTGATGCTGTGGCGCTGCGCCGCACTCAGGAGCCACATCGCGATCGCGTTGGCGATGAGGCCGACGACCGCCACGACGAGCATCAGCCCACCGGCGACCTCGTGATCGTCCGGGCCCACGAGGCGCGTCGCCGCCTCGACGGCGATCCATGCCGACAGCGCGATGAGGATCACGCCGTTGATGAGGGCCCCGAGCACCTCGGCCCGCTGATAGCCGAAGGTTCGTCGATCGTTGGCCGGCCGCGCGGCGACGATGCTCGCCAGGAGAGCGATGACGAGGGCCGCGGTGTCGGCGAACATGTGCCCCGCGTCGGCGAGGAGCGCGAGGGAGCCGGTGAGCGCGGCGCCGACGATCTGCACGATCATCACCGACGCGGTGATGATCAGCGACAGGGTCAGCAGGCGGCGATTGCTCGCGCCCCGGAGCCCGGGGGCATGATCGTGCATGCATCCCAGGCTAGGACGCGCCCTCGCCGCCGACACGCATCCACCTGAAGTCGGGAACGATGCCGGTTCTCATTCCTGCCCCCGGACCGATCAGACGGCGACGAGCAGCGGCAGGAGGGCCGCGAACGCGCGCGCACGGTGCGATACCGCGTTCTTCTCCGCGGCCGACCACTCCGCAACCGTCCGCTCGGCCGAGCGGTCCTGCCCATCGGGGATGAAGACCGGATCGTATCCGAATCCCCCCACGCCGGCCGCTTCGGTCGCGAGGCGCCCGGGCCAGACGCCGGCGACGGTCTGTTCCGAACCGCTGGGGATGACCAGCGCGATGGTCGAGACGAACTGCGCCGCGCGATGCAGATCCGCGACGTCGGAGAGCTGGTCCAGCAGCAGCGCCAGGTTCGCTCCGGCATCCTTCGCGTGCCCCGCCCAGTAGGCCGAGAACACCCCCGGTGAACCGCCCAGCACGTCGACGCAGATGCCGCTGTCGTCGGCGAGGGCCGGGAGCCCGGTGTGGATGCTCGCCGCACGCGCCTTGATCAGCGCGTTCTCGGCGAACGTGACGCCGTCTTCGACCGGCTCGGGTCCGTCGTACGCGACGACCTCGAGATCCGGCCGCGCCTCGGCGACGATCGCCTGGAACTCCTCGACCTTGTGCGGGTTGTGCGTGGCCAGCACGATGCGGCCGGCGCTCGGCGCTGCCATTCCCGGCGCCCGCTCAGCGCGGCTGTCCGGCGCCGTCGAGCACCGACACCTGCTGGTCGCGCAGCTCGGCGCATCCGGCGACACCCAGCTCGAGGAGCTGGTCGAGTTCGCGCTTGTCGAACGGCGCCCCCTCCGCGGTGCCCTGCACCTCGACGAAGAGACCTCGCCCGGTGACGACGACGTTCATGTCGGTCTCGGCGCGCACGTCTTCGACGTACGCCAGGTCGAGCATGGGCGTGCCGTCGATGATGCCGACCGACACCGCCGACACCGAGTCGAACAGGACGTTCGAGCGCTGGGCGACGAACTTCTTCTCACGGCCCCACTCGATCGCATCCGCCAGTGCCACGTAGGCGCCGGTGATCGCGGCGGTGCGGGTGCCGCCGTCGGCCTGCAGCACGTCGCAGTCGATCACGATGGTGTTCTCGCCCAGCGCCTTGGTGTCGACCACGGCGCGAAGGGCGCGGCCGATCAGGCGCGAGATCTCGTGGGTGCGCCCCCCGATCTTCCCCTTCACGCTCTCGCGGCTGTTCCGCTCGTTGGTCGCGCGCGGCAGCATCGCGTACTCGGCGGTGACCCACCCCTTGCCCTTGCCCGTCAGCCAGCGCGGCACGCCGTTGGTGAACGACGCGGTGCACAGCACCTTGGTCCCCCCGAACGAGATGAGAGCGGACCCCTCGGCCTGTGTCGACCATCCGCGTTCGATGGTGATCGGGCGCAGCTGGTCGACGGTGCGGCCGTCGGCACGGGTCATGTCGGTCATGTTCCTCCTCGGATGCGGTTGGTCTTCAGCGGGGCAGATCGATGGCGCCGGTCTGCACGAGACGCACGTCGCGCACCTCGCGACCCATGAGACGGTGCGCGAGATCGACGAAGTCGTCGGCGGATGATCCGGTCGCCTCGTACAGGTGACGGGCGACCGCGTCGGGGCCGGCCAGCAGATCGCGGCCGACGAGTTGGCGATAGACGTCCTTGGCGGTCTCGGTGTCGCTCGAGACCAGCGAGACGTCGGGCCCCATCACGTAGCTGATGGCGCCCTCGAGGAACGGATAGTGCGTGCAGCCCAGCACGAGGGTGTCCACGCCCGCGTGCCGCAGTGGCGAAAGGTACTGCTCGGCGACAGCGAGCACCTCCGGGGTGTCCGTCACCCCCCGCTCGACGAACTCCACGAAGCGCGGACACGCCTGCGCGAACACCGTGAGCCGCTCATTGACCTCGAGCATGTCCTGATAGGCGCCGGAGGCGATCGTGCCGGCGGTTCCGATCACGCCGATGCGGCCGTTTCGCGAGGTCGACATCGCCGTGCGCACCGCGGGACCGATCACCTCCACCACGGGAACGTCGTAGCGCTCGCGCGCATCGCGGAGCATCGCCGCCGACGCGGTGTTGCACGCGATGACGAGCATCTTCACCCCCTGCTCGACGAGGGTGTCGAGGATCTCCAGGGCGTAGCGGCGCACGTCGGCGATGGGCTTCGGGCCGTACGGCGAGCGCGCGGTGTCGCCGATGTAGAGGATCGACTCCCGCGGCAGCAGCGCCGAGACCGCCCGGGCGACGGTCAGTCCGCCCACTCCGGAGTCGAAGATCCCGATCGGCGCGTCGTCCACGATCGACCAGCCTACCCGCCGACGGCCGGCCCGCCGCGGCGTGGCTAGGCTGGCGATCATGCGCGCCCGCGACAGCACCGCCCTGCTCACCGACCGCTACGAGCTGACGATGCTCGATGCCGCCCTCCGCGACGGCACCGCCCACCGCCGCTGCGTGTTCGAGGTGTTCAGCCGGCGACTGTCCGCGGGGCGCCGGTTCGGGGTCGTCGCCGGCACCGGCCGCCTGCTCGACCTCATCCGAGACTTCCGCTTCGGCGACGACGAGCTGCGGTACCTGCGCGATGAGCACATCGTGGATGCCTCGACCGTCCGGTGGCTCGAGGACTACACGTTCTCCGGCACCGTGACCGGATACCGAGAGGGCGAGCTGTACTTCCCGGGCTCGCCCGTGCTCACCGTCGAGGGCTCGTTCGCCGAGGCGGTCATCCTCGAGACCCTCGCCCTCTCCGTGCTCAACCACGACTCGGCAGTGGCCACGGCCGCCGCGCGCATGAGCATCGCCGCCGGGTCGCGACCCCTCGCTGAGATGGGATCGCGCCGCGCCGGGGAGCAGTCGGCGGTGGCGGCCGCACGTGCCGCGCACATCGCCGGGTTCGGGGCCACGAGCAATCTGCAGGCCGGGCGCGCGTGGGGTGTCCCGACGATGGGCACCGCGGCACACTCGTGGACGCTCCTGCACGACAGCGAGGAGGACGCCTTCCGCGCGCAGATCGCCGCACTCGGCACCGGCACGACCCTGCTCATCGACACGTACGACATCCGGACAGGGGTCGAGACGGCCGTCCGCGTGGCCGGCACCGGGCTCGGCGGGGTCCGCATCGATTCCGGCGACCTTCCCGACATGGCTGCGCAGGTGCGTCGTCACCTCGATGAGCTGGGCGCGACGAACACGCGCATCACCGTCACCAGCGACCTCGACGAGTTCGCCATCGCGGCGCTCGCGGCCAGTCCCGTCGACGCCTACGGCGTGGGCACGTCGGTGGTCACCGGCTCCGGTACTCCGACGGCGGGAATGGTCTACAAGCTCGTGGCGCGGCAGGACGCTGCGGGCGGGTGGGTCCCGGTGGCGAAGACCTCATCCGCGAAAGGGTCGCAAGGCGGCCGCAAGGCGGCCTTCCGCACCCTCGAGCACGAAGTCGCCAGCGCCGAGCTCATCGCCGTGAGCGACGGGTTCGACGAGCTCGACACGGGTGCCGAGCACCCGGGATCACGCACGCTCCAGGCGACGCTCATCGACCACGGCCAGCCGGATCACGCGGCGCTCGGCGCTGAAGGCGTGTCCGCGGCACGGGAGCATCACCTGCGCGCGCGTGCGGAATTGCCGCAGGCCGCACTGGCCCTCAGCCGGTCCGATCCGGCGATTCCCACGGTCTACGTCGACGCGGACTGACCGAGCGCGCCGGCCCGGCCGCGAGGCGTCAGCCGTTGAGGCCCTCGTAGATCTCCTTGCACTGCGGGCAGACCGGGAACTTCTCCGGGTCGCGGCCCGGTGTCCACTTCTTGCCGCACAGGGCACGCACCGGCTTGCCGGTGAGCGCCGATTCGAGGATCTTGTCCTTCTTGACGTAGTGCGAGAACCGCTCATGATCGCCCGGCTCGACGCTCTCCTCGCGGATGAGCTCTTCGAGCTCGCGGTCGAGTGTCGCCAGACCGCCCTGGTCGGGACTGTCGAGAGGGGTGCTCATGGTGAGCCAGTGTACCGCCGCGCCGCCCGCTGCGGCCGGGTCGGAACCGACTCAGCTCGCCTCGGCGAACTCCATGATCCGGCTGCCGCGGCGGCGGAAGACCCCGCCGCCGACGGCCACGCCGATCACCAGCACGCCCACGCCGATTCCGACGCCCCACCACAGGGCCAGCTCGGCCGAGGCGAGGTCACCGCCGAGAGCCAGCCACGACCACCACAGCACGGGCGCGCTGAGCCCGATCGACCCGAGCATCACGAGGGACTGCGACAGCACGCCGCTCGGCCCGGTACGCTGCGGCTGCTGGAACGGGCTGTCGCCGGGTCGGGAGACGGGGTAGGGGCCGAGCACCGAGGCGATGCTCGACAGACCGAGCCCGCAGAGGAACAGCGACGCGCACACGCCCACCATCGCCGGCAGGATCGCCCAGCGCCCGTGCAGCGACACTGCGACCGGGATACCGATCGCCAGCAGCGGCACCCCCAGGAGCACCACCGGCACGAGCCGGCCGATGCGATCGGCGGCACCGTGAATGCCGCTGGCGATGTGCATCCACACAGCGGTCGAGTCGTAGGCGAGGTCGTTGTGAGGGAGCCAGCCGAGGAACAGCGCGACGATCGGCACCGGCACGAGCGCGACGAGATGAGCCGGCACGCCCGCGAGGAGCAGCGGAACGATGAGGATCGCGGCCGCGACCGGGATGACGATCACGTTGACGATATGGCGCGGGTCCCGCAGCCAGTAGACCAGGCTCCGGGCGGCGACGGCGCCGGTGGGGGTGCCCGGGGCGACGGTGAACCATCCCAGACCCCCGCGCTCCTTGACCGAGACCGGCCGCTCGGTCGTGGTGAGGATGCGGGTGACCAGACCCAGCCATGCCGCACCGAGCAGGACGGGCGTCGCGACCGCCACGACCACCGTGAGTGCGACGCTCTCGCCGGCGACCACGGCCCCCGGAAGCGCCCACGCGGCGCCGACCGGGGTGAGAGCCAGCACACGCACCGCTTCGGTGAGCTGCACCGGCACGCTTCCCTGCCATTCCAGTGAGGCGAGGAAGACGACGACCGGGACGACCACGACGAGGATCCCGACGACGAGCACGCTCGACAGCTCGCGCGAGCGCCGCTCGCGGAGGAACATCGACGTCAGCGCCATCGCCACGCGGGCGAGCATCACGCATGTGGCGATGATCAGCACGACCGAGAGGATGCCGGCCCAGACGGGTGCGCCGAGAGATTCCCACACCGTCGCCGTCGTCGTCGCCAGCGCCAGCACCGCGAACACGGGGACGGACACCGCCCCCAGCACCGCGAGCACACCGGCAAGACGGCGAGGCGACAGTCCCAGCACCCCGAACCGGCGCGGGTCGAGCGGGTCCGGCGAACCGGTCACGACCGGAGCCAGGGCGAAGCCGAGCGTGATCGCCGCGCCCCCCATGACGGCCACGGCTGCGAACGCCTCGGGGGTCGCATCCTCGATCGTCGTCAGGGCCCAGCACGCGGCGACCACGGCCGCCGTGAGCACGAGCAGGCCGGCCGTCATGCGGACGATGTGGCGGGGCTCGCCGCGCAGAGCGCCGAGCATCATCGCGAGCCTCAGTCGGAGAAGGTGTGCAGCCACTCGAGGCCTTCCACGTCGCTGAGCCCGCCGGCGAGTTCGACGAAGCGCTGCTCGAGCGTCAATTCGCCGCGCACCTCGTCGATGGTCCCTTCGGCGAGCACCTGTCCGGCCACGATCACCGCGACCCGGCTGCAGACGCGCTCCACGAGGTCCATGCCGTGGCTGGAGAGGATGACGGTGCCGCCGTGATCGACGTAGGTGCCGAGGATGTCGAGGATGACCGAGCTCGAGACGGGATCGACCGACTCGAAGGGCTCGTCCAGCACCAGCACGCGCGGCGAGTGGATGAGCGCGCCGGCGAGCATGACCTTCTTCGACATGCCCACGGAATAGTCGGACACGACGCGGCCGAGTGCGTCGGTGAGGTCGAACGCGCGCGCGAGATCGGCGGTGCGCGACTCGACGACCGACGGCGACAGCCCGCGCAGCACGCCGTAGTAGTACAGCAGCTGACGACCGGTGAGACGGTCGAAGGTGCGGAGTCGATCGGGGAGGACGCCCATCATGCTCTTGGCTCGCACGGCATCGGTGACGGCGTCGACGCCGTTCACGCTGATCTCGCCGCGGTCGGGCCGCAGGAGGCCCGCGATCATCGACAACGTGGTCGTCTTGCCGGCGCCGTTGGGCCCGACGAGGCCGTAGAACGTTCCCGCGGGGACGGTCAGATCGATCCCGTCGACGGCACGCGTCTGACCGAACACCTTGGTGACTCCCCGCAGAGCGAGCGCCGCGTCCGAGGCGGGCTCGTCCTCCGCCATGACCGAGGACACGATGTCGGTGACAGCGGCGATGCCGGTGGCCGGTGCGTCAGCCTCGACAGGGTCCGGATCGATGAGATCCGCCGCGGCCGGATCCGAATCCACGACGTCCGGATCGGCGTCGTCCGTCGCGACGTCGTCTTCGTCGTCGACGAGCAGGTCTTCGGCGCTCGCCGAGCCCTCGACATCAGTGTCGTCGTCCGACTCGTCTGCGACCGATTCCTCGTCGTCCGACCCGTCTTCGATGTCGTCGAGCGGTGCCGGCTCGTCATCCACCAGAGTGTGCTCCCCGGCCACGGGATCATCAAGGAGCTCGGTCCCGTCCTCGTCGATGTCGTCCTCGTCGAGGAGGTCGTCGATGTCGTCCTCGTCGACGACCGGATCGGCCTCGGGGACGGCAAGATCCTTCCCGGCCTCGACCGTGTCGTCCATCGGCGCCGTCGGCATCGGCGGGCGCGGCGGGATGATCAGAGCGTCCGTCTCCGGGGCGGGAGTGGACACATCCCGAAGGTCCGGCGGCAGCGGCGGCGGCGGACCCGGATCGGTCCGGGGACCCACCGGCGGAAGCGGAGGTTTGGGCGGGAGGGAGATGAGTGCACCACTGTCGCGAGCGCCCGCACCTCGAACGCCGTTGTGCGGCGTATTGGATTCCCCCGGCATGGGCAGCGATGCTGTCACCGATCAAAGGTATCAACCCCGCCGCGCGCCACCGGCCCCGCGAGCGACACGTTCAGACGATTCGCACCGTCGCGCGCCGCCATCGATGCGGTATATCACGAATAGGACACGGTGGCCAGGGATTCTGCGCGTTCTCAGGCGATCTCGCTACCATGCTCAAGGCACAACGGGGTGTCGCGTCGGTGAACCGACGGTGAACCAACACTCCAGGAGACTCAATCGTGACGACTCAGATCGTGATCCTCGCGGCCGGAATGGGCTCGCGGCTCGGCCGCAGCCTGCCCAAGCCGCTGACGCAGCTGTCCGACGGACGCTCCATCATGCGGCAGCAGCACGACAACATCCGCGCCGCGTTCGGATCCGACGCGCGCGTGACCACGGTGGTCGGCTACCGCGCCGAGAGCATCGTGGAGGCCTTCCCCGAGGCCGACTACGTCTACAACGACAGTTACGACCAGACGAACACGTCCAAGAGCCTGCTGCGCGGCCTCGGCAAAACCGGCCGCTCGGGTGTGCTGTGGATGAACGGCGACGTCGTCTTCGACCCCCGCGTGCTCGGCCGCGCGGTCGCTCTGATCGAGGCCGACCGCTCGTTCGTCACCGTCAACACCTCCAAGGTGAGCGACGAAGAGGTCAAGTACACCGTCGCCGCCGACGGCCACATCGACGAGCTGTCCAAGACGGTGCGCGGAGGTATCGGCGAGGCCGTCGGGATCAACTACATCTCCTCGCACGACAAGAAGGCGTTCATGCGCCAGCTGCAGCGCGTGGACGATCAGGACTACTTCGAGCGCGGCCTCGAACTCGCGATCGCCGAGGACGGCGTGCGCGTGGCGCCGCTGGACATCTCCGATCTGTATGCGGTGGAGATCGACTTCGCCGAGGACCTCGAGCGGGCGAATCTCTTCGTCTGATCGCCGATGCCCGTCCCGACCGGGTTTCGGCCCGGCCGGGACGTTTCCGGCTCGGACTCAGCCCGTCGATCTAGGATCGCGGTGATGTCCGACAAGGTGCACCGCATCCACTCACTGTCCGAGGAAGCCCCCTGGGACGGCGGGCTGCCACCCGTGGGCTCCGACGAGCACCCGCACACGATCCGCGCGCTGGACCGGGTGCTCGCCATCCAGCGTCCGGCGGTCCTGGCGCACCTGCGCAGCATTCGGCTGCGCCACCCGGATGCGCCCCCCGATCACATCATCCGGATGCTCGAGCGCCGCTACCTCGCTGCGGTGACCACCGGCGGCGCGGCCGTCGGAGCAACGGCCGTCATCCCCGGCATCGGGACCGGGGTGACGCTCGCGCTCAGCGGGGTCGAGACTGTCGGTTTCCTCGAGGCGACCGCCCTGTTCGCGCAGTCGGTGGCCGAGGTGCACGGCATCCCGGTGTCCGACCCCGATAGGGCGCGAGCTCTCGTGTTGACGCTCATGCTGGGCCAGGAGGGCGTCGACCTCGTCGCCCAGCTGGCGAACCAGGCGGCCGGCAAGGGGCCGGCGCGGGATCGCTACTGGGGGCAGATGATCACGCAGACGCTGCCACGCGCCGCCGTCGGTCCACTCGTCGATCGCCTGAAGTCCACGTTCGTGCGCCAGTTCGCCGCCCGGGGCGGAGCCTCCTGGATCGGCAAGGCCCTGCCCTTCGGCATCGGCGCAGCCGTCGGCGGCGCCGGGAACAACATCCTCGGCAGACGCGTGCTCACGAACGCGCGTCGCGCGTTTCCGGATGCGCCGTTCACGCTGCCGCCCCAGCTCGAGCCCCTCCCCGGCGCGACGCGCCTGGAGTATCAGGCGGGCCGCCGCATCCGCCGTGTGAGCGACGCGATCACCGGGGGAACGGCACGCGGCGCCTCCGCCGTGCGTGGAGCCCTCACCCGCGGCAAGGGATCCCGTGAGCTCGACTCCGGCGAGGAGGACACGGCTGAGCCGGTCTGATCTCGATCAGTCGTCGAGGTCCGCCTCGTCGGTGTCCGGCTCCTCGGGAGCCGCTTCGCTGTCCCACCGGCTCCACCGGTCCATCAGCTGAGCGATCGCGGCGTGGAACCGCGCCGTCGCGGCCCCGGGCGCCGTGTCGCCGAAGTAGTGGCGCACCCAGTGCTCGAGCCGGGCGACGGCCTCCGGGTCGGCGAGCACCCGATCGGTCTGCTCGACGATGTGCGAGGCACGCGGCGCATCGAGCCACTCGCATGCCGAAAGGTAGCCGTGGGAGTCGACGGCGGCCTGGGGATCGACGGGCCGCGTCACCAGCAGCGGCTTGTCGGCCGCGAGCCGATCGTAGACCATCGCCGAGATGTCGACGACGGCGACGTCGGCCGCAGCGAGCTGCCAGCCGAGGTCCGGACCGTCGTCGAAGACGTGCGCCGCCGCGCGGTCGGCCTCATTGGCCTCGGCGAGTGCGGCGATGATGCGACGGTTCGCGGCGCCGTAGTCGGGGTCGACGACACCCGAGCGCGGATGCGGACGGTAGATGACGCGGTGACGGCCGGTGCGCAGCAGCGCTGTGACGAGGGCCTCCCCGTGCGTGAGCACGGAGCCGTAGTGCGCCGAAGGGCGGTCGCCCTCCCACGTCGGCGCGTACAGCACGACCGTGCGGTCATCCGGGACGTACGGGGTGTCTCCGGAGTAGTGGTCGGCCTGCGGGCGGCCGATCTCGATGGTGCGCCGATCGAGGTCGTAGTCCCACAGCACGCGCGACAGGCGTTCCCGCGCCGCGTCCCCCGCGACCAGCGCGTAATCGTATGCCTTGAACTGATTGGTCGTCATGTACATCTTGTCGGACTCGCCGTGATTGATGAACACGTGCCAGCGGCGCCCGTAGCGGAACATCTGGAAGTTGCGGGTGTTCTGGTTCACGTACAGCACGACGCGGATGTCCTGGTCGGCGATGAACGCCTCGAGATCACGCACCGTCGGCACGAAGGCGACCGGCAGGGCGCCGTCGGCCAGCAGTGCCGATGCGCCGGTGACGGCACGGCTCAGCACGACGACCGGCCACGTCGCGGCCAGGTCGGCCAGCGGCTTGTACCACTGACGCATCTGATACATGTTCACGTCGCCGTCTGCGAAGTAGACGGCCACGCGGTAGTGGTGGGGAGGATGCGGCGCAGACGCCGCCACACGCCGACGCACATCGCGCACGGCGCGCCGCTGAGCGACGGCCTTGCGGAGGAGAGCGATCGCCTTGCGCGCGTCCGTCACCACACTCACTCCTCCAGCCTACCCAGGCGGCGCATGACATGATCGTCGGGTGCATGTCCACCGGCCCGGGCGCGAGGATGCGCCGCAGGTGTCCGACACCGGCGGCGTGACCTTCGTCATGCCGGTCCTCAACGAGCGCGCCTACCTGCGGCGGGCCGTCGTTTCGGTGCTGGCACAGGAGGTCCCCGGTCCCGTGGAGCTCATCCTGGCCCTCGCCCCCTCCTCCGACGGGACCGAGCAGGTCGCGGCGGAGCTCGCGGCGGAGGATCCGCGGGTGCGCATCGTGCACAATCCGGATGCCGACATCCCCGTGGGCCTGAATCTCGCGATCCGTGCCGGCTCGCACCCGATCATCGTTCGCGTCGACGCGCATTCGGAGCTGGAGCCGGGATACACCGTGCGCGCGCTCGCCACCCTCAGGCGGGTCGGTGCCGCCAATGTCGGCGGGGTCATGCGCGCGGACGGGCGCACGCCGTTCCAGCGCGCCGTCGCGCGTGCGTACAACTCCCCCATCGGCCTCGGCGGCGGCGCGTATCACGGCGGAGCCCGGGAGGGAGAGGCGGAGTCCGCCTACCTCGGTGTCATGCGTCGCGACGTGCTCGAGGAGGTCGGCCTGTTCGACGAGTCCATTCGCCGAGGCGAGGACTGGGAGCTGAACCTGCGCATCAGACGCGCCGGCCACCGCGTCTGGTTCGACCCGGAACTGGCCGTGACGTACTGGCCGCGCGACAGCTGGCCGCGGCTGGTGCGTCAGTTCTTCGCGACCGGTCGCTGGCGCGGTGAGCTCGTGCGTCGTTACGGGCGGACCAATTCGCTGCGCTTCTTCGCACCGCCCGCCCTGGTGGCCACGCTGGCGGGCGCCGTCCTCGTCGGCGTGCTGCAGCTCACGCGCATCCTCACCGGCATCTGGGCCTGGGTCGCGGCGGTCGTGTACCTGCCCGTGCTCGCGTACGCGGGTCTCATCGCCGTCGTCGCCGCCGGCCGCGGCGGGGGCGACGGCTGGCGGGACAAGCTGTGGACCCTCGCGGTGATCCCCACGATGCACCTCGCGTGGGGTGCGGGGTTCCTCGTCGGCACGGCGCGTGGCGCCGACGACACGGTCGACACCTCGCGGCTCGGCGGGCGCAACACGCCTCTTCCCTGAGCCGGCTGACTCAGGCCTGATCCGGGTGTCTCAGGCGACCTCGACGAACCCCTGGTCGAGGATGCGGTCGACCACGCGCTCGGCCGCGTGGCCGTCGTCCCGCGCATTGAACGTCTGCTGCCACACCGCGTAGCGCTCGGCGAACTCCTGGATGTCGTCGCGCAGCAGAGCCGTGACCAGGTCGTCCTGCGACCGCACGAGCGGACCGGGCGCGCGCTCGGCCAGGTCGAAGTAGAAGCCGCGCAGCTCGCCGCGATATCGCTCGAGGTCGGGCACGAGGAAGTACATGGGCTTTCCGGTGACGCTGAAGTCGAACATGACGGAGGAGTAGTCGGTGATGAGCGCGTCCGCCGCCGACAGCAGCCCGGAGGTGTCCGGGTATCCCGTCACGTCGATCACGCGCGGGCCCTCCGCATCGCGTCCCGGCTGAAGCGTGCGGGAGTGGCCGCGCACGAGCACGACCGCGTCGGTGTCGGAGGCGAGCGCGACGGGATCGATGAAGTCGACGATCTCGCGGCGGTCGTCGCGCCAGGTGGGCGCGTAGAGGAGCACTCGCTCCTCGGCACCGATCCCGAGAGCGGCGCGCGTGCGACCGTCGTCTCCGTGCACGAGGACGTCGTTGCGCGGATACCCCTCCACCCAGAGCGGACGGGTGAGGAAGGCGTAGGCCTTGCCGAGCACCTTCGCGGCGTAGGGGTTCTGGGCGAGCAGCACGTTCCAGCGCCGCGACTCCTTGAACACCGCCGCCATGCGCCGCGGATCGAAGCCCGGGCGGTGCAGCGCGAGGCGCTTCAACGGCGTGCCGTGCCAGGTCTGCAGCACGACCTGGCCGCGCTCGCGCACGAATCGTCGGCGCAGCCAGTCGTTGATCACGAGCAGCCGGCTGTGCCCGCGTGCTCGCCACCACTCGGGACTGCCCTCGACGACCGGGATGGCGCCGTCCGGCACGCGCACCGACAGGTCCACGACGCTCCAGTAGCGGGTGACACCGGGCGCTCGGCGGGCGAGCTCACGATCGATGGCGAGCGGATTGCAGCCGGCGTTGCGGCCATAGAAGCTCTCGAAGAACACCGCGTTCTCCAGGCCCCCCGGGCGCGTCGCGTACCGGCGCTCGAGCGCGTCCTGCCCCTCACCAGAGTCGTACGCCGGATCGATCGGCGGGCCCACGGTCACGATGTCCTGCACGAGCTGCGCGCGAAGACCGCCGAGCTGCGTGACCGGGAGCTCCTCGAGCGGCGTCCGCTCCTGGCTCGACTCGGGCTCGGCGGGCGCGATCGTCAGGCGGTACTCGCCGGAGGGAAGCGGGAGATCCGGGCCGCCCCACCGTGCGGCGGTGAGCGGCACGACGGCGCGCCACGTCGTGCCACGACCGGTGAGCCGCGCGCTCGTGCGGGCGCGACTGCCCACGAGATCGACGGAGCGCGGGCGCGCTCCCGTCCCTGTCAGCACGAGAGCGGGACGCTCGCCGGTGTCGAAGCGGGCCTGGGTCATCGGGGTCCTTTTCTCGATCCGGAAGGCGGCTCGTCGGCGAGGGCGGTCAGAATGGCACGGTACACCCGCGCGGCGTTCCCGCCGTCTCGGAACGCGTGCACCCGCACGTCGATCTGCCTGGCACACTCGATGCGTCGGGCGCGTTCGGCCGGATCACCGAGAACGGCGTCGATCTGTGCGACGGCCTGCTCCCATGTGCCGGCGACGTCATCCCCCGCGACGTCGCGGTAGGAGCCGTAGAAACCACGCTCCGCAGCGTATCGATGCACGTCGGGCGCGAGAAAGACGACGGGCAGCGGAACGAGCGAGGAGTCGAACACGAGCGAGGAGTAGTCGGTGACCAGGGTGTCGAACCCCGCCAGAAGCGGCGTCACGTCGCGTACGAGGTCGGCACCGAGCGGGCGCACGCGCCGGCCGGCAGCGCCGGGGGGCGGAACGTAGTCGCCTGCGCCCAGGGGATGCGATCGCACGTAGAGCACGGCGTCATGACGCTCCAGCACTTCGGCGATGAGGTGCCACTCCCCCTCGTCGGGCACCGCCGGGTCGGGGTCACCGTCGCGCCACGTCGGCGCATACAGCACCCGGTGTCGGGCCACCTCGTGCCCGCTCACGGCGGCGAGCGCGGCCCGGGCCTGCCGTCGACGGTCGTCGGGTCGCCCTGCCGACAGCACGTCCACCCGGGGCTCCCCGGTCACCGGCACACGCTCATCCGGCAGCCCGAACGCCGATTCGAGCCGGCCCCGCACGCGGTGGGAGGCGGCCGGGAGGACCCGGATGCGGCGGGTCGCACTCCGATACATCCGCGCGAGCATCCCCCGCACGAGTCGCGAGCCGGGCAGGATGCGGCTGCGCGTGGTGACCGGGGAATCCAGACCGATGCGCTTGAGCGGGATGCCGTGCCACAGCTGGACGACGAAAGCTCCGGACACGGCGTAACGCTGGACGTCGCCGAAGCCGTGGGTGATCACGACGACGCGGGCTCGCGCGGTGCGCCAGAAGCCGGTCGGCGAGTTCTTGCGCACCCACGGGATCCCCCGTCGGGTCGCCTCCGCCGCCTCGACGTCGTCGGCGACCAGCCACGTCGCGCGACCCTGCAGATCGCCACCGGCCGCGTTCCACAGCGCCCACGCGCCGTCGGCGACGCCGACGGCGCATCCGAAGACCCACTGGTCCGCGGTTCGCGGGATCACCGCGGTGGCGAGGCGACCAAGGACATAGAGGGGGATGCTGAGGATCTTGCGCGCATTCCCCGCGCCGAACGAGAAGGACGCCACCCCGCGAGCCTAGCGGGGCGGCGTCCTCGGTGCGGCGAGCTCAGCCGAGCTCGCCCAGGGTCACATCGACCGTGCGGGTCTCCCCGTCGCGCACGAAGGTGATCGTCGCGTCGCTGCCGCCGGCGGCGGCGCGCACCTGCGCGGTCAGATCGGTGGCATCGGTGATCGGCACGCCGTTGAAGGCGGTGACGATGTCGCCGACCTGCAGCCCGACGCCCTCCGCGGCGCCGCCGGCGGAGATATCCGCGAGGTAGGCACCCGAGATCGTCGCACCTTCCACCGACGCGGCGGGCGTCACGCTCGCGCCGAGCAGGCCGTGGGTGGCGGTCCCGTCGGCGATGATCTCGTCGGTGACGCGCTGCACGACGTCGGACGGGATGGAGAAGCCCACGCCGATCGATCCGGCCTCGGCGGAGCTGCCGGCCGAGGCGATCGCGACGTTGATGCCGATGAGCGCCCCCTCGTCGTCGACGAGCGCGCCACCGGAGTTCCCCGGGTTGATCGCGGCGTCGGTCTGGATGACGGCGATGGAAATCGTCTCGGTCGCCGTGGTCTGCTGCCCTTCGTCGCCGAAGTCGAAGTAGAAGGGCGGAGTGCGGTCGTTGCCGTCGTCCTGCGTGTCGTCCTCGGTCGTCTCCGGCGCCGCGGACGAGGCGATCTGGATCGACCGGTTGAGCGCGCTGACGATGCCGGTGGTGACCGTGTTCGACAGGCCGAGCGGTGCACCGACTGCGACGGTCGTGTCACCGACGTTGAGGTCGGCCGACGACGCGAAGTCGATGGGGGTGAGGGCTTCGGCGTCGGTGAGCTTGATCACGGCGAGGTCGTAGATCGGGTCGGTTCCGACGATCTCGGCGTCGAATACGCGACCATCGGATGTGCTGACGGTGATGGTGGCGTCCGCGGTCGCACCGTCGAGGGTCACGACGTGCGTGTTCGTCACGACGTAGCCGTCTTCGCTGAGCACGACACCGGAACCGGTCCCCCCGGTGCTGCCGTTGCTCGCCGAGATCGTCACGACGCTCGGCACCACCTTCGCCGCGATGCCGGTGGTCTGATTCACCGCGTCGGTGTCGTTGACGGTCACCGTCGACGGCCCCGCCACCGTGGTCGCGCTCGAGGTGGAGAAGAGTGAGGCGCCGGCGTATGCGCCGCCGAGACCAGCCGCGCCTCCGACGATCGCCGCGGCGACCATGATGCCGACGACCTTGCCCGCGCCGACCTTCTGCCGGCCGGCAGGTGCGGCCGAATCCCCGAGCGGCACCGTCTGCTGCGTGCCGGTGGGCGCGCCCGGCCCGAACGCGTACTGTCCGTACGGCGCCTGGGGGCGCGGCGGGATGCTCGTCTGCGGCGTCTGCGGCATCTGCGCCTGCGGTGCCGGCGCCTGAGGCCCGGCGGCAGGCCGAGCGGGCTGCGGGTAGCCCTCGCTCGCCGGCGTCGTCGGACGCGGCGGCTGCCAGACGGCTTCGCCGCCGACCTGCGGCTCCTCGGGGGTGCGGTCTTCGGGGCGCTCGCCCTGGTTCTCGGTCATTGCTGCTCCTTCTGCCTAGCGCTGACAACCATGCCGAGCGAGTCTGTGGGTTGCCTATGGCGGAGATGGGATGCCTCTATGGGAGTAGCGTGGGCCCGATGCGAGAGATTCCCGGCGCGTGGCGCCGCACCGCTCGAGGCGCCGGTCTCATGAGCGCGGACGGCGTCGCCTCCCCCACCATCTTCGCCGAGATGTCGGTGCTGGCGGCCGAATCGGGCGCGATCAACCTCGGGCAGGGCTTCCCCGACGAGGACGGGCCCGCTGCCGTGCGCGAGGCGGCGAGGCAGGCGATCGCCGACGGAGTGAATCAGTATCCGCCGGGGCGGGGTTTTCCCGACTTCCTTGCCGCTGTCTCCGAGCACCGCAGCAGGTTCGACGGTGTCGCGTTCGACCCGGCGACCGAGGTCATCGCGACCGCCGGGGCGACCGAGGGATTGGCGGCGACGCTGCTGGCCCTCATCGACTCCCCCGACGACGAGGTCGTCGTCTTCGAGCCCTACTACGACGCCTACGCCGCGCTGGTCGCGCTCGCCGGAGCACGCTTGGTGACGGTCCCGCTGCGGTGGCCGCACTTCCAGCCGGACCTCGACGAGCTGACGGCCACGGTGACCGACCGCACCCGCATCATCCTGATCAACGACCCGCACAACCCCACCGGCACCGTCTTCGACCGCACCGTGCTGGAGCACGTCGTCGCTCTCGCGGAGCGGCACGACGCGATCATCGTCACCGACGAGGTGTACGAGCACCTGGTCCTCGACGGCCGGCGCACGCCCGTCCACTCGCTTCCGGGCGCAAGAGATCGGACGGTCGCGATCTCGTCGGCGGGCAAGACCTTCGCCGCCACCGGGTGGAAGATCGGATGGGCCACCGGGCCGGCCGACCTCATCGATGCCGCGATGACCGTCAAGCAGTACCTCACCTATGTCAACGGCGCGCCGTTCCAGCCGGCGATCGCCGTCGGCCTGCGCCTGCCTGACGCCTTCTTCACGGGGATCGCGGACACCCTGCGTCGCAAGCGCGATCTGCTGGGGGCGGGACTCACCGCGGCGGGTCTCGCGGTCTCACCCCCGGCCGGCTCCTACTTCACCGTCGCCGACGCGGCGCCGGTCGGCGCCACTGACGCCGACGCATTCTGCCGTAGCCTCCCCGACAGGGCCGGCGTCGTCGCGGTGCCGATCACGGCTTTCGTGACAGCGGAACGACGCGCGGACTATGCCACGCTCGTGCGCTTCGCGGCGTGCAAGCGCGAAGACGTCATCCGCGACGCCGGGGCGCGCCTGGCGGCGATGGGCTGAGCCCGCGCGCCTCTGCGTCGCGTCCTCCCGGCGACTCAGCCGCGGGGCACGACGGTGAACCGGCGCAGCGCCAGAGCCGGGTTGACCCTTCGGACCCGCGAGATCGCCTCCGGTTCGAGGTGCGCCACGGCGACCCCCGTGCCCGTGCCGACCGCGGCGATCTCCACGCCCTGCGGGTCGACGACCGTCGAGTGGCCCACGCCGAGCGGCGGGGGGTGATCCGACGCCGCGACGAAGACCGTGTTCTCGATGGCGCGAGCGTGCAGCAGGGTGCGCCAGTGGTGCTCCTTGAGCGGACCCCGCACCCACTCGGCCGCGACGAGCACCGCCTCGACACCGGCGTCGGCGAGCAGGCGCGTCACCTCGGGGAAGCGGAGGTCATAGCAGGTCATGATTCCGAAGCGGAGTCCGTCGACGGCGAAGACCGGCGGCTCGGCGATCTCACCCGGCTCCACCCAGTCCGATTCGCGCTGACCGAAGGCGTCGTAGAGGTGGAGCTTCCGGTACGACGCGACGACTCCCGTTTCATCGACGGCGACGACGGTGTTTCGCACACGGTCGCCGTCGCCGGCTTCGAGGAGACCGGCGACGATCGTCACCCCTTCCGCCGCGGCGATGTCGCGCAGTGCCGCGGTGAACGGGCCGTCCACCGGCTCCGCGTGATCGCGGAGCGAGGCGTCGAACGGGTCGATGAAGTAGCTGGAGTACTCCGGAAAGACGACCACCCGCGCTCCGCGCTCGGCGGCGACGGCGGCGAGCTCGCCGATCTCGCCGACATTCCGGGCGGTATCGGCCGCAGGAGCGAACTGCGCGACGCCGACGGCGACACTCATGTGCTCTCCTCCCGCGTGC
This sequence comes from Microbacterium sp. MTN4-26, assembly GCF_042846595.1. Taxonomy (NCBI): domain Bacteria; kingdom Bacillati; phylum Actinomycetota; class Actinomycetes; order Micrococcales; family Microbacteriaceae; genus Microbacterium; species Microbacterium sp. MTN4-26. The sequence continues at coordinate 198,445 of NZ_BTGO01000003.1, read as the reverse complement.
GACGACGCGCTCGCACCACGAACGGCGCAGCGATCCAGGTGACGATCACGAGCGTACCGAGCGCGCCGAGGATGATCCACGCGGCCGAACCGCCGAGCACGACGTCGAAGACGAAAGCGACCACCCCGACGATGAGCGCCGCCACCAGACCGAGCGCGACGATCACCGCGATGTGTCCGAGCGTCACCACCTCGACCTTCGCGCGCTGCTGGAAGAGCAGCCGATGCAGTGCGACGGGCGCAAGGGCGGTGATCGACGTCACTCCGGCGAGCACGACCAGACACAGGTAGAGCACGCGCTGCCCCGCCGTGAGGTCCGGGAAGGCGGGTTGGAACGCCAGCGCCAGCAGAAAACCCGCCAGGATCTGCGCCCCGGTCTGCAACACCCGCAGCTCCTGGAGCATCTCGTTCCAATTGCGGTCGGCACGCTCGTACGGCGTCTCGTCACGGCCGTCGCGACGGTCGTCGCGGTCCACGGGGGCGGAAGGATCGGGCATGCCGCCATCCTCTCGACAGCATCGCGGCGAGGCAACGCGCGCACGCATCGTCGGTGCTGATTCGACACCCCTTCACGGCCGTGCTAGGCTTTTCTCTTGTGCCGCGGGGTGGAGCAGTTCGGTAGCTCGCTGGGCTCATAACCCAGAGGTCGCAGGTTCAAATCCTGTCCCCGCAACGAGAGAAGGCCCCGGATCCCTTTGGATTCGGGGCCTTCGTCATACCTTCGGCGCGCACGGAACAGCCGCGTGGACACCGCCCTCGGCGCCCGGTAGCATCGGTCTTCAAGAGGTATTGCTAGGCAAACTAGCAATGTGGAAAGGCGCCGATGATCGACACCGACGCTCGGGCGGAGACCGATGACGCCATCGCCCGCAGCCTCGCCCGCGTGCGGCGCCGCGCATCGGGACTCGGCGGGGACATGGAGGCGCTGGGGGCGGCCATCGAGCGCGCCGCCGGCGGGGGCAAGAGATTCCGTCCCGCGCTGGTCGTCGCCTCGTTCCGCGCCTTCGGCGGTGCGGATGCCGACGCGCTCGGCGTCTACGACGTCGCCGCGGCCTACGAGCTGCTCCACACCGCCTTCGTCGCCCATGACGACGTCATCGACCACGACACGGTGCGCCGAGGCATCCCCAACATCGGCGGCGAGTTCCGCGCGCGCGCTCTCGACACCGGGGCCGACGCCGGCGGCGCCGCACTCCTCGGCGATGCGGCGGGCATTCTCGCCGGTGACCTGCTGCTCCACGAGGCCCAGCGGATCATCGCCCTCTCGCCCACCCCGGAGCCGGTGAGGCGCGCGCTGTTGGACCAGTTCGACGATGCGGTCTACGTCTCGGCAGCCGGGGAGCTCGCCGACGTCGGCAACGCCGTCGCCGCCGACGTGGCCGACAGCGCCTCGATCTTCGCCGCGGCCTACAACAAGACCGCGGTCTACTCGTTCTCCGCACCGCTGCGCGCCGGCGCCCTGCTCGCCGACGCGTCCCCGCTCGCCGTGGACCGCATCGGCGCGGCGGGTGGGCGCGTCGGGCTCGCGTTCCAGCTCGTCGACGACCTGATCGGCGCCTTCGGCACCGCCCAGGCCGCCGGCAGGGACGAGGGCGTCGACCTGCGGGAGGCCAAGCGCACGCCGCTCATCGCCTACGCGCGCGAGAGCGCGGAATGGGCGCGGGTCGACGCGGCGGTCGCCGTCGCCCACACCGGTCCGGTTGCCGTCCGACAGGCGCAGCGTCTGCTCGAGCGCAGCGGAGCACGCTCGCGCCTTCGCACGGTCATCGACGACACCCTCGCCGACGCTCTCCGCCAAGCCGGCGATCCCGTGCTTCCCCCGGCCGCGAGGAACCTCCTCGGAGACCTCGCCGAACAGGTGACGGGTCGGATCCCGTGAGCACCGCCCCCACCGGCCTCGCGCTCTACGACCGCACCGCCGAGGCGGCCGCCGCCGCTGTGATCTCCCGCTACTCGACCTCGTTCGCCCTGGCATGTCGGCTGCTCGGGCCGCGACCGCGGCCCCACGTGCGCAACATCTACGCGCTGGTGCGGGTGGCCGACGAGATCGTCGACGGCCCCGGCGAGAGCGCCGGCCTCGACGCCGGAGCCCAGCGGCGCATCCTGGATGATCTGGAGACCGAGACCTGCACCGCTATCGGCAGGGGCTTCAGCTCGAATCTCATCGTGCACGCGTTCGCGCGAACCGCACGCGAGTGCGGGATCGGCCGCGATCTGATCGAGCCGTTCTTCCAGTCGATGCGCGTGGACATCACCACGCGCGAGCACGATGCCTCGTCCCACGACAGCTACGTGTACGGGTCCGCAGAGGTCGTGGGCCTGATGTGCCTCCAGGTCTTCGTCAACGCGGGCAAGCCGCATCCCGAGCCTGCCCCCGCGGACCTCGTCGACGGCGCCAGGCGGCTCGGCGCAGCGTTCCAGGACGTCAACTTCCTGCGCGACCTCGACTTCGACGAGGATGCGCTCGGTCGCGACTACCTCGGAATCGACGCCGGCACCGCGACGCGCACGACGGTTCTCGACCGCATCGACGGCGACCTCGCTGCGGCCGCGGCGGTCGTGCCGAAGCTGCCGTCGGACTGTCGCCGCGCCGTCACCGCCGCGCACGATCTGTTCGGCGAGCTGTCGCTGCGGCTCCGGCGTGCCGGTGATGACACGCACTCCCGTGTGCGCGTCCCCGATCCCGTGAAGGCCCGACTGGCGGCCCGCGCCTGGCTCGGGTTCGCACCGAGAGGAGCACGAACGTCATGACGCAGCGCACGATCGTCATCGGCGGAGGAATCGCCGGGCTCGCGACGGCCGCGCTCCTCGCCGAGGAGGGCCACGACGTCATCCTCCTCGAAGCGCGAGACGAACTCGGCGGCCGTGCCGGGTCGTGGGAGCAGGGCGGATTCCGCTTCGACACCGGCCCCAGCTGGTACCTCATGCCCGAGGTCTTCGACCACTTCTTCCGTCTGCTCGGCACCACAGCGGATGCCGAGCTCGACCTCGTGCCCCTCGAGCCCGCCTACCGCGTGTACGGCCCGCCCGGCACCTCGTCGATCGATGTGAGATCGGGTCGCGAGGCCGCCGTCGCCCTCTTCGAAGGCGTCGAGCCCGGAGCAGGCGAGCGCCTGGCCGCGTACCTCGATTCCGCCGGCGACGCGTACGACCTCGCGGTCGGTCGATTCCTCTACGACACCTACGAGACGACCGCCGGGCTGCGCGACCCTGCCCTGCTGCGCCGCGTTCCGCAGCTGGCCCCGCTCCTGACCCGGTCGCTGTCGCAGCACATCGACAAGCGGTTCGACGACCCGATGCTGCGGCAGATCCTCGGCTACCCCGCCGTCTTCCTCGGCGGTTCCCCGTACGCTGTACCGAGCCTGTATCACCTCATGAGCCACCTCGACCTCGACGAGGGCGTGCTCTACCCCCGCGGCGGCTTCACGACGGTGATCGGGGCGATCGAGCGGCTCGCACGCGAACGCGGGGTCGAGATCCGAACCGGATGCCCCGTCGCGTCGATCGTCACCGAGGACACCCGCGCGCGGGGCGTGCGGCTCGACGACGGCCGCGAGATCGCCGCCGATCTCGTGGTGTCCACCGCCGATCTCCACCACACAGAGACCCAGCTGCTCCCCCGCCACCTGCAGAGCTACCCGGAGTCCTGGTGGAGCAAGCGCACCCCGAGCCCCGGAGCGCTGCTGCTGCTCCTCGGCGTGGAGGGCCAGATCCCCGAGCTCGCGCACCACACCCTGCTGTTCACCGATGACTGGCGCACGAACTTCGACGACATCTTCGGCGATCGCCCGCGCATCCCCGATCCTGCCTCGATCTACGTGTGCCGACCGAGCGCGACGGATGACACCGTCGCCCCCGCCGGGCACGAGAACCTCTTCGTGCTGGTACCGATCCCCGCCGACCCGAGCCTCGGGCACGGCGGCACCGAGGGCGACGGCGACCCCCGCATCGAGGCGGCCGCCGATCGCGTCATCGATCAGATCGCCTCGTGGGCGGGCATCCCGGATCTCGCCGACCGCATCGTCGTGCGCCGGACCATCTCTCCGGGCGACTTCGCCCGCGACCTGCACTCGTGGCGCGGCAACTCGCTGGGCCTGGCGCACACCCTCGGGCAGAGCGCGATGTTCCGGCCCCGCAACATGTCGCGCCGAGTCGCGAACCTGGCCTACGCCGGCACGTCGGCCCTACCCGGGATCGGATTGCCGATGTGCCTGATCTCCGCGGAGCTCGTACTCAAGCGCCTGCGCGGCGACCGCACCGCCGGCCCCCTTCCCGAGCCGGCGCCGGTGGAGCTCTAGGAGTGCCGGGGATCTACCTGGGCGCGATCCTCTTCTCGCTCCTCGGCATCGCCCTGGTCGACGTGCGGTTCCGGCTGGCGTTGCGACCCCACCCGGGTCGCACCCTCCTCGCCACCGTCGCCGGGACCGTCTTCTTCCTGGCGTGGGATCTCGCCGGCATCGCCGCGGGCGTCTTCGTGCAGGGCGACAGTCCGCTGTATGTCGGAATCGAGCTCGCCCCCCATCTTCCGCTCGAGGAGGTGGCGTTCCTCATGTTCCTCAGCTATCTGACGCTGGTGTGCTGGAACGCCGCCCTGCGGCTGCAGGGCCGACGCGACGGCCGCGGCGAGACCACGACGGAACCGGATCCGTCGTGACCTATGCCCTGCTGGTCCTGCCCTTCGCGCTGGCGACTGTTCTCGTGACCCTCGCGACCGTGCGACTGCCCCGGTTCCGGCGGCGCATGGTCGCGTCTGCGCTGGCCGCCGTGGCGCTGTGCCTGCTCACGGCCGTGTTCGACAACATCATGATCGGCTCCGGGCTGTTCACCTACCCCGACGAGCATCTGAGCGGCCTTCGCGTGGGGCTTGCTCCCCTGGAAGACTTCTCCTACCCGCTGTGCGCCGCATTCGGTGTTCCCGCCGTGTGGACGATGCTCCAGGCCCGCACCGCCCGACGCCCCACGGAGGCAGCCGAATGACCACCCCTGCGCCGCTTCGTCCCGCGACCGTGCTCGCACAGCTGTTCGTCTCGTCACGACCGGTCAGCTGGATCAACACGGCCTACCCGTTCGCGGCCGCCTACCTGCTCACGGCGCGGCAGATCGATCTCACGTTCGTCGTCGGCACGCTGTTCTTCCTCGTGCCGTACAACCTCGCGATGTACGGGGTGAACGACGTCTTCGACTACGAGTCCGACCTGCGCAACCCCCGCAAGGGGGGCGCTCACGGAGCCATCCTCGACCGTCGGCTGCACCGGGTCACCCTGTGGGCGGCCGCGCTGTCGTGCCTGCCCTTCCTCGTCTATCTGGTGCTCGTGGGTTCGTGGCCGGCGACGCTCGTGCTCGCGGCGAGCATGTTCTTCGTCGTCTTCTACAGCGCCCCGCCGCTGCGGTTGAAGGAGCGGCCGTTCGCCGATTCGGTGACCAGCAGCATCCACTTCTTCTCCCCCGCCGTCTACGGCCTCGTCCTCGCCGGGGCGACGTGGACGTGGCCGCTGGGGGCGATCGTGGCCGCCTTCGCGCTGTGGGGCGTCGCCTCACACGCCTTCGGCGCCGTGCAGGACGTCGTCGCCGACCGCGAGGCGGACATCGCGTCGATCGCCACCGTCCGCGGGGCGCGGTGGACGGTGCGCTTCTCCCTCGCGTGCTACGCCGCCTCGGGCCTGCTCATGCTCGCGACCGCGTGGCCCGGCCCCCTCGGCGCCGTCATCGCCGTGCCGTACCTCGTGGCCGTCTGGCCCTATCGGAACACCACCGACGAGGCCGCGCACACCGCCACCCGCGGCTGGGACCGCTTCCTGTGGATCAACCAGCTGAGTGGCTTCATGACCACCCTGCTGCTCATCTGGTATGCGCTGCTGACGCCCTGACCGCGTCGGCTCACTCGCCGCCGAGCTCGATCAGCCGGTCGACGGCCGCGGTGAGGCGCTCATCCGCCTCACCGTAGGCCGTCCAGTCGCCCGCCTGCAGCGCGGCATCGCGGTCGAGCATCGCCTGCTGGGCCTCGACCAGCGCCGCCTCGTACTCGAGCGTCGGGGTGGAACCGCCGGTGTCTCCGGTGTCACCCGTGTCCCCCGTGTCGCTCGGGTCGGGCGTCGGCACATCCGTCGGGTCGACGTCACCGTCACCCGCGCTCGCGCCCGAGTCACCGCCGAACAGTGCGTCGAGAGCCTCGTCGAGCGTGTCCTCGAAGGCGATGTCGTCACCGAACGCGACGAGGACCTTCCGCAGCTGCGGCAGCTGCGTGCCCTGGGACGCCTGCACGAACACCGGCTGCACGTAGAGCAGGCCACCACCGACCGGGAGGGTGAGCAGGTTGCCGTTGAGCACCTCGGACTGGCCCTGGCGCAGCAGATTGATCTGCGACGACACCGCAGTGTCGGAGTCGAACGTGTTCTGCACCTGGCCTGGACCGGGCACGGTCGTGTCCGCCGAGATCTCCAGCAGCCTGAGGGTGCCGTAGCCGTCGCGGATGCTTCCCGCCTCATCACCGGCGTTCGAGTCGACCGCGAGGTAGCCCATCAGCACGTTTCGGCTCGCACCGCCCTCGGAGTTCGGGATGAACGTCGTGAACATCGAGTACGACGGCTCCTCCTGATCGGGCATCTGCATCGTCAGGTAGTAGGGCGGCTGCAGCTCGGCGTCGCTCTGCGGGTCTTCCGGCACCGCCCACGCGTTGTCGCGCTGGTAGAAGGACTGCGCGGTGTCCACGTGGTAGACCTGCAGCATCGCGCGCTGCACCTTGAACAGATCCGTCGGATACCGCACGTGCGCCATCAGCTCGGCCGACATGTCCTCGTAGGACTTCAGCGTCGACGGATACACCTTCTGCCACGCCTGCAGCAGCGGATCCTCCTCGTCCCACGCGTAGAGGGTCACCGAACCGTCGTAGGCGTCGACGGTGGCCTTGACCGAGTTGCGGATGTAGTTGATGTCATCCAGCGCGAAGCGCGGCGTCGGGTTGGTCGAGTCCGAGATCGCCGACGACAGGCTCACCGTCGACGAGTACGGGTAGTTCGCGCTCAGCGTGTAGCCGTCGATGACCCACACGATGCGTCCGTCGACGACGGTCGGGTACGGGTCGCTGTCGAGCTCGAGGTAGGGGGCGACCTTCTGGACCCGCACCGACGGGTCGCGGTCGTACAGGATCTGCGAGTCCTCGTTGATCGCGTCCGAGAAGAGGATCTGCTCGGCCTGGAACTTCATCGCGTAGATGAGCCGGTTGAAGGCGTTCCCCACGCTCGGCCCGCCGTCGCCTTCGAAGGTCGTGCGCGTCTCGGACGCCCCGTCGGCGCCGGTGGGATAGTCCAGCTCGATCGGGTCGGCACCCTCCGGCGCGCCGACGATCGAGTAGTCCGGCGAGTACTCGCCGAAGTACACGCGCGGCTGGTAGTCCTCCTGCGCCGAGAGGAAGCCCTGCGCGGGGATGCCGCGCTCCAGGAACACCGGGTCGCCGTCGGGCGTCCGCTCGTTTCCGGCCGCCGCGACCAGTCCGTAACCGTGGGTGTAGGTCAGTGTGGTGTTCTCCCACGACGTCGCGGCCCCGAGCTGATCGATGTTCAGCTCGCGGATCGACATGATCGTGTCCTGCGACGTGCCCTCGATGTCGTAGCGGTCCACATCCAGCGGATCCTGGAACTGGTAGAACGCCCGGTACTGCTCGAGCTGACGGATGGTGGGGCCGATGATGCTCGGGTCCATGATGCGGATCTGAGCGGTGGTCGCGGCGTCGTCGCGCAGCTGTCCGGCCTCGGCCGTGGTCTCGGCCTCGAACTGGGTCTTCTCGACCGTGTCGATGCCGTACGCCTCCTTGGTCATGTCGACGTTGCGCTGGTAGAACTCGCGCTCGAGCGCCAGCTGGTTGGGCTGCACCTGGAACGTGTTGACCACCCACGGGATGCCGACGCCGACGACGATCGCCGAGACGACCAGGAGCGCGGTTCCGATGAGCGGGAAGCGCCAGCGGCCGATGACGGCGGTGACGAAGAAGAGGATGGCGACGATCGCCGCGACGATCGCGAGGATCGTGAGCCCGGGGATCGTGGCGTTGACGCCCACATACCCGGGACCGGTGATGCGCTCCCCCGGCTCGACGAGCGTCGCGAAGCGGTCGAGGTAGAGACTCACTCCCTGGACCAGCAGGTACAGACCCGCGAGCACGGCGATCATGATGCGCGCCGACTTGGAGATGCGCAGCTCGCGCTGCCCGACCCGCACCGATCCGTAGAGGTAGGACACCAGTCCCGTCACGAGCAGGCAGATCAGGAGAACAGCGGAGATGTACCCCACCAGCGTCGAGTAGAACGGCAGGGCGAACAGGTAGAAGCCGGTGTCCAGGCCGAACTCGGGATCGACGGTCGTGGTGGCCACCCCGTTGAACCACAGCCACGTGGTCTCCCACTGCGCGGATGCGGCGAAGCCGGCGAAGAAGCCGAAGAAGACCGGGATCCCCCACATCGCCAGGCGGCGCAGCGGCTCGACGACCTCCTGATAGCGGTCCAGCTGCGAGCTCAGTCGCGCATAGACCGGGCGCAGTCGGTATGCCAGCTGGATGGTGACCCACACCGGGATCGCCATTCCGAGGAAGCCCACGACGAACATCACGGTGCGCGCGACCCACTGGGTGACCAGCACCTCCTCGAAGCCCAGCTGGGCGAACCACAGCCAGTCCGCGTAGAGCCCCGCGAAGACGAAGAAGGCCACGACGAGCGCGGCGATGATCGCGAGGGTGATGCCGATGATGCGGCGGGATCGGGAAGGCGTGGCCGGGTTCGGCGCTGAGGTCGTGGTCACCTGTCCATCCTAGGCACGGCGGACGACGCCGACGCCCGGCGGGCGACGGTCCTCAAGACACTCCCAGCGCGCCGTGACCGCAGAGTGACCTGTGTCAGCTCAGGGCGCGATCACGAGCAGGTCGCAAGGTCCGCCGTGTCGTCGCCGGCGCTGATCGCCGCGAGCGCCTCGAGTGCGTCGTCGAGGTCCTGCACCGCGAACACCTCGAGGCCGTCGGGGATGTGGCCCACCACCTCGTCGCAGTTCGCATCCGGCGCCAGGAACCACTCCGCGTCGGCCTCGGCCGCACCGTACAGCTTCTGACGGATGCCGCCGATGGGGCCCACGGTGCCGTCGGCGGTGATCGTCCCCGTGCCGGCCACGTTCTCACCGCCGTTGAGCTCCCCCTCGGTGAGGGTGTCGATGATCCCGAGCGCGAACATCATCCCGGCGCTCGGGCCGCCGACGTTGTTGAGCTGGATCGTCACGTCGATCGGGAAGTCGAACGACGTGGAGAGCACGATGCCGAGCAGCCACGTCGTCTCGCCGTCGGCCTCGACCGCCTCGGGCGTGACGGTCTCGACGACCTCCTCGCCGTCACGGCGCAGCGTGAGCTCGACCGCATCGCCCTCGGCTTCGGCGACGACGTCGCGGAGCTCCGCGACATCCCTCACCTCACGCCCGTCGGCGGCGACGACGACGTCGCCGGACTGGACGAGGCCCGCCGCGGCGGCATCCTCCCCCACCTCGACGACGGTCAACTCGGGGTTCACGTCGTAGCCCAGCTCGACGAGGGCCGCCGCGGTCGCCTCCTGCTGGGAGTCGACCATGAGGGCGGCGCTCTGTTCGCTGCGCTGTTCGGTGGATACGCCCTCGGGGTAGACGGAATCGATCGGCAGCACCGCACGGCTCGCGTCCAACCAGGCCACCGCGAGCTCGAACCACGACGGGGTGCGCTCGCGGTTGCCCACCACCTGCACGGTGAGGAGGTCCAGCGCGCCGTCGGTCGGATAGGTCTGCGCTCCTTCGACGCTGATGAGGGGCACCTCCTCGCCCTCGGCGGTCTGCGCGGTCCCGAGCGTGTTGTAGACCGGGCCGGGCTGCTGGATCACGTACGCGGTGGGGAGGAAGGTGAGGACCAGCAGCGCGGCGAGCGCGACGACCAGCGCCCAGATGCCGACCAGGGTGCGGCGAGCGACGCGGCGTCGCGGGGCGGGCGTGAGGGTGACGTTCTCGTCGAACAGAGCCAAGAGGGGCCTTTCCGTGCAGGTCGTTCGCGACCGGCGTAAGGCGATCGGGTCCCGGCCGGGGAGAGCGATGATCCGGCTGACTAGCCTAGGACCAACACCCGCAGACCTGTCTGAAAGGCGGCTGAAGTGGCAGAGGACGACGACCGCACTCCCGAAGAGGAGTTCCAGGAGCTGCTCAAGCAGCTGTTCGGCGGCACCGGGGCGGGGATCGACCCCGAGCAGCTGTCGCGGATGGCCGGGATGAACATCGACCCGGCGATGATGCAGACGGTCATGCGTCATCTCCAGGACGCCTTCAGCGCGAGCGACGACCAGCCGATCTCGTGGGAGGCTGCCGAGCGTCAGGCCCTGCACATCGCGAACCAGGACGACCACGGCGTCACCGCCGGGCAGCGCACCGACCTCGACCAGGCATTCACTCTGGCGGGTCTGTGGCTGAGCGAGGCGACGACCATCTCCGAACTGTCCGACGCACCCCGCGCGATCACGCGCGGCGGCTGGGTCGAGGCGACCCTCCCGGTGTGGCAGGAGCTGGCCGCCCCGGTGGCCACGAGCATCGCCGACGCGCTCACGCAGGCTCTGCAGGAGCAGACACCCGACGACATGCAGCAGCTGGTGCAGGGTGCCGGAAAGCTCATGCGCACCATCGGCGGTTCGCTGTTCGCCACCCAGCTGGGCGCCGTGGTCGGCAACCTCTCCAAGGAGGTCGTCAGCGGCGGTGACGTGGGCATCCCGCTCATGCCGGCCGGCCAGGCCGGCATCCTGCCGCAGAACTTCGCCGCGTTCGGCGAAGGCCTGGAGGTTCCGGACGATCAGCTCGCCCTCTACATCGCCACGCGCGAACTCGCGCACGCGCGCCTGTTCCGTCACGCGCGCTGGCTGCGTCTGCATGTGATCTCGCAGGTGACCGACTTCGCGCGCGGCGTGCACGTCGACACCGACGCGCTGGAGGATCTCGCATCCCGCTTCGATCCGTCCGAGCCCGACGAGCTGCGGCGAGCGCTGGAGAGCGGGGCCCTGCTCCCCCAGCGCACCGACGCGCAGAACGCGACCCTCGCTCGCCTGGAGAGTCTGCTGGCCACGATCGAGGGATGGGTCGAAGTCGTCACCGAGGACGCCGTCACGCGCCTGCCCGCCGCGGGTCGCATCGCCGAGGCCGTGCGGCGACGGCGCGCGGTCGGCGGGCCGGCCGAACAGGCGCTGAGCTCGCTCGTCGGACTCGAGCTCCGCCCGCGACGGATGCGGGAGGCGGCTGCGATGTGGCGGTCGGTGAGCGATGCCGTCGGCACCGCGGCGCGGGATTCCCTGTGGGACTATCCCGACCTCATGCCGACATCCGATGACATCGACGACCCCGCCGCGCTCATCGCGCGTCTCGAAGCGCGCGCACGCGGCGAGGAGCCGGCGACCGACGAGATGGACGACGCCCTCGCCAGGCTCCTCGCCGATGCTCAGTCCGGCGACGAGGCGTCGCCAGGTCCCACGGCCGAGGGAACGACGCCGGGCGACGACGCCGCACCCGGTGATGAGTCCGACGGCGACGAGTCCGACGGCGACGCGCACGGGCCCGCGCGCCCCGTCTGACCTCTCCTCCCCACCCGCCTCGCAGCGACGCGGGTGGGAAGCCTTGTGGACAGCGATCGGTGCCGTTCCGCCTCCTCGTGCAGGATCGGCGCATGCCGTTGCGCCTGGACCCCCGACACCCGCCGCTGTGGCGCACCCCGACGGCGGTGCAGTTCGGAGCCGACGCCGTCGCGGTGGTCGAGGCCGACCAGCCCTGGCACACCCGCCTGCTGGCCGTGCTCGAGGAGGGACTGCCCGCCGAACACGCCGTCCGGGTCGCGGGCGCCATGGGCGCACCCGCAGCGGAGGCGGCGGAATTCCTCGCCGCGATCGCGCCGGCGCTGCGCGACGACGACGCTCCGGCGGGCGAACAGGTGATGCTCCGCGTGAGCGGAGCCGTCGACCCGTGCGTCTACGCGGGCGTCCACGACGGTCTCGTCGCCGCGGGCGTTCGGATCGTCGACCACGATCACGCGCCCCTGATCGTCGTGGCCTCCCACGTGCTGGATCCGCGCGTGACGGCGCGGCTGATGGCGGATGACCGCCGGCACCTCCCGATCGTGGCGACCTGCTCCGGCGCCGAGGTCGGCCCCCTCGTCCTCCCGGGGAAGACGGCATGCCTCACGTGCGTCGCGACCGTTCGAACGGAGCGCGAGCCGTGGTGGCCGGCCGTGGCGGCGCAGCTCCTCGGCTCACCCCCGCCGCCCTCGTCGCCGGCGATCGCCGGCGAGGCCGGCCTGTTCGCGGCTCGGCTGCTCACCGAGGCGCCGCATCCCCCGGTCGCTGGGACGGTCTCGTGGGCGCTGCGCCCCGACGCGTCGCCGGCCCGGCGGATGCACCGGCCGGCCGAGCGCTGCGGATGCCGATCTCCTGCAGGAACCGCGACGGATCCCGATCTCGCACCCCCCGCGCCCAGGACAGCGACAGCGTTCGCCGTGCCCGCGTGATCCCGACGTAGGCGAGTCGACGCTCCTCGTCGATCTGCTCGAAGGACTGCGCGTACGAGATGGGCAGCTGTCCCTCGGCCAGACCGGCCAGGTGCACGTGGTCCCACTCGAGGCCCTTCGCCGCATGGAGTGTCGCCAGCGTGACCGTGCGCAGCGCGGGTTCGTCCTGCGTCTTGGCACGGGTGGTGAGCTCATCGGTGAACGCACGCAGGGTCGTGCCCTCGGGGGCCTCCTCGGCCAGGCGCAGCAGAGCAGCCCGTGCCTCCCAGGCGTCGCGGAGGGCGCCGCCGGCCGGAGGCGCCTCGGCGGTGAACCCGAGGGAGCGCAGCACGTCGCGCACCGCGTCGACGAAGTCGCCGTCGATCGGCGCGACCGATGCCCCGCGGAGGGCGAGCACCGCCTGTCGCACCTCCGGCATGTCGAAGAATCGCCGCCCGCCGAGCACCGTGGTGGGCACCCCCGCATCCGACAGCGCGGCGGAGATCTCCGCCGACTGCGCGTGCGCGCGGTAGAGCACGGCGATCGAGGCGGGATCGGCGCCGGAGCTCAATCGCCGCGCGACGGCCGCGGCGATTCCACGGGCTTCGGCCGCTTCGTCCTCGTAGGCGGTCGCCTCCGGCTCCCGGGCCGCCCCGTCGGACGCGGGGACGCGCGAGGGCTCCAGCCGGAGCGCGCCGGGGCGACCGCGCATGAGCTCGTTGGCCGCGTGCAGGATGCCCGCATCCGACCGATAGCTCGTTTCGAGACGCACGACCGTCGCGTCCGCGTGCCGATGGGCGAATTCCAGGAGATACCGCGCGTCGGCGCCGGCGAAGGAGTAGATCGTCTGACTGGCGTCCCCCACCACGCACAGATCCCGGCGGTCGCCGAGCCAGAGCTCGAGCAGCCGATGCTGCAGAGGTGAGACGTCCTGGAACTCGTCGACGGTGAAGTGGCGGTACTGCTCGTGCACGGCATGCGCGACCGCCGGTTCGGTCTCGAGCATGCCCGCGCACGCCAGAAGCACGTCCTCGAAGTCGAGTTGGCGCCGTTCGTCCTTGAGCTTCTCGTAGGCCCGCTGCAGGTCGACGATGCGCGAGATGTCGTAGCGCCCGACGCCGTCGGGACGCGCCGTCGCATAATCCTCGATCGAACGCATCGTGACCTTGCGCCACTCGATCGCCGACGCGATGTCACGAAGCGTCCCGGTGTCCGGGTCCATCCCCACCGTGTCGGCGGCATGCGCGAGCAGCCGCACTTTGTTGTCGACGACGGCCGGGGCGCTGTCGCCGGCGAGCGTGGGCCAGAAGTAGTTCAGCTGGGACAGCGCCGCGGCATGGAAGGTGCGTGCGCTCACCCCGCCGACGCCGAGCGCCCGCAACCGCCCGCGCATCTCGCCGGCCGCCTTCGCCGTGAAGGTGACCGCCATCACGCGATTCGGCGTGAAAGCTCCCGTCTCCACGCCGTGCGCAATGCGATGGGTGATCACCCGGGTCTTGCCGGTGCCCGCGCCCGCGAGCACCGCGACCGGCCCGCGCAGGGCGCGTGCGGCTTCTCGCTGGCGGTCGTCCAGTCCGTCGAGCGCGCTCACGCGACCCCGCCGTGCCAGCCTTCGATGAGGCGGCGCGAGATCGAAGCGGGCCCGGGGAGCTGCACCGGGCCGCGGCCCGACAGAGCGGCACCGATCTCATCGCGGTGGAACCACCGCACCGCCACGATCTCCTCGCCGTCCGGGCGCACCGCGTGAGCGTCGACCGCCGTGGCGAGGAAGCCGACCATGAGCGAACGGGGATACGGCCAGGACTGGGACCCGCGGTAGCGCACATCCGTCAACGCGACGCCCGCTTCTTCGTACAGCTCTCGCGCGACGGTGTCCTCGAGGGACTCCCCGGCCTCGTTGAACCCGGCGAAGCAGGAGAATCGGTCCTCGCCCCACAGCACGTTCGAGCCGAGCAGCAGCAGGTCGGGATCGTGCGGGTGGGTGACCGCGACGATCACCGCGGGGTCGGTCCGGGGGAAGTGCTCGCGCCCGCAGGACGCGCAGTGTCGGGACCACCCGGACATGCGCACGTCGGTGCGCGTACCGCACGCGGGGCAGAAGGGGGAATCGCGCAGCCAGCGGGCGAGGCTGAGCGCTTCGGTGAACACGCTTGCCTCGGCGGGGTCGAGGTCGGCCCCCACCACCCGCAGCCCGCCCCACCCGCCGGGAGCGTCGAACGGCGGCTCATCGTCGACGTAGACGGCGGCGAGCACGGCACGGCCGTCGGGGCGACGGCCGAGGAATGCCCACTCATCGGGCGCGGGCACCTCGCAGGGCGACATCCAGGCCAGCGCGTCGCGGGCGGCCAGCGGAGCCGCATCGCGAGCGAGCGCGAGCACGACCGTGTCCTTGTCGGCCACGGCCGCATCGATGAGTCCGTCGAGCGTTCGTTCCTCGGCCGACCGGTCGACCGCCAGCCCGATGGCGACGGGAGGATGCGATTGCGCCGTCATCGAGGACCTTCCTGCATTGGTCGCGGAGCCGGGCGTGGCGCGGCCGGGCGCGGGGGTCACCGACCTACCCTGGGCTCATGGCACGCTCACCTCTCACTCTAGCCGCGACGGTGACATCGGCTCTTCCGCAGGCCGTCGTGGTCGCGGTGAGAGCGTTGACCGAGGGAGCGGCCGGCCGGTACGACGCGGCTGTCGCCGAGCTCGACGACGGACGACGCGTGGTGGTCCGCGTGCCCGTGGACGCCGCAGGCTCGGCCGACCTGGCCGCCGAGGCCCGGGCGCTGCGGGCGCTCACGCCGGGCGTGCGCAGTCTGCTGCCGTACCGCGCGCCCGAGCTTCTGGGCGAGACGTCGCTCGACGCGCACCGCGTGCTGGTGGTCGACCTCCTCGAGGGGTACCGGGTGGATGCCGCTCACATCCCCGCCGGGCGCGGTGTGGCCACCTCACTGGGTGAAGCCCTCGCCGCACTGCACGGCCTGCCCCCGTCGATCGTCCGCGCCGAGGGATTGCCGGTGCGCACCCCCTCGCAGGTACGAGACGACGTCACGCGCCTGCTCGATCGCGCTGAGGCGACGCGTCGGGTCCCCGCTCCGCTCTTGGCGAGATGGCGCCGCGCGGTGTCGTCGGAGCAGCTCTGGCGCTTCGAGTCGGCGGTGACGCTCGGCGGAGCGACCGCGGCCTCGTTCCTCTTCGATGAGGTGGACGATGCACCCGCCGTCGTGGGTCTGCTGGAGTGGCAGGGGCTCCAGGTCGGAGACCCGGCTGTCGATCTGCAATGGCTCGCGGGGGCGCCCGACGCCGCCGACGACGTCCTCGACGCCTACGGCGCGGCGAGCGGGCGCGCACCGGACGGCCTGGTGCGCGAGCGTGCCCGCATGTACGCCGAGCTGGAATTCGCACGCTGGCTCGTCCACGGCGACGAATCGGGGCGCGAAGACATCGTCCACGACGCCGTGGAACTGCTGGAGTCGCTCGCCGAGGGGGTCGGGCACGACGATGTGGTGCCCCGGGCGGGCTCGAGCGTCGACGAGGCCCTGGCGCTCCTGGACCGCACGCCCGAGGCTCCCGCCGCGGGCGTGGACACGTCGATGCACACCGACACGTACGATCCCGAGGAGCTGTCGACGTGGCTCTCGGATGACGATGCTCAGTCGACGACCGATCTGGCCGGTGCCGTCGAGCGGGCGCGATCGGCGACCGGACCCCTCCTCGATGAGCAGCCGGTGGATGATGATGCGCCGGAGGTGAAGGCTCCCGAGCCGATCTGGTCGGATATCACCTTCGCCGAGACCGCGCCGCTGGCCGACGAAGACCTGCCCGCACCCGTCTCACGCGCCCCGATCACCGAGCGCGACGTGCCGCGACCCCTGGTCACCGCCACCGGGTCCGACACGGCCCGCCGCGCCGCCACCCGCACCGCCGATGACCCCGAAGAGCCCGACGATGCGGCCGAAGCGCAGCGAGCATCCGACGCCGCGCTCCGCCGCTGGCTCGCCGACTGAAGCACCCCTCCGGCCGGGTCAGGCGCGCAGCACGAGATCGTCGGCGACGTAGTACAGCGCCACGTCGATCTCTGCGAGCGGAACACCGTGCTTGTGGTGGTAGGCCCGACGGTAGAGCTCCAGCTGCAGCATGCGCTCGGCGCGTTCGGCGTCGTTCCGCGGCGGCGCGCCGGTCTTCCAGTCGACGATCTCGATCCGTCCGTCGCGGTCGTCGCGGCGGTAGACCGCGTCGAGCTTGCAGATGACCACGTGCGTGGCGCCGTCGAGGTCGGCGATGGTGAAGTCGATCTCGGATTCGACCTCGAGAGGCTGCAGCGGTGCCCACTCGCTGCGCTCGAACGTGCGCCGCAGCGCGCCGAGCGCATCCGCATCGGCGTCGCCGGCAGCCGGAGCGTCGGCCGACTCGTCGTCCGACTCCCACAGGGCGTCGTCGAGGGATCCTCCCGCGCCCACGAGGCCCGACCGGTGCTCGACCCACGCATGGAACAGCGTCCCGAGCCGGGTCTGCCGGTACGGTCGTTCCGGCAACGGCCGTGACAGCCGCGCGACGGTGCCGTCGTAGTCCGACACGAAGTCCTTGTAGCGGGATGCCGCGATGCGCGTGGGCGCACCGCCCGAACGGGGTCGCGCGCGAGCTTCGCGTTCGGCCAGGAGCAGGGCCAGATCGTCGTCGGGCCGGGTGCGCGGCGCGCTGATCGCGTCACCGACCGCGCCCGCGGCGGACAGGACCAGCTCGCGTCGCTCCCCGAGCGGATCGAGAGGCCAGTGCAGCACGCGTCGTTCGCCGAGATACGGGTTCTCGCCGACCTCGTCCGCGGGGAGCTCCGTGCCGATCGCGCGAGCGACCTCTTCGAGGAAGACGCTCCGTTCGCGAGGACGCTTGGTGCCGGACCACGTCGAGCCGGTCAGGAGCAGGTGATCCCGCGCGCGTGTGACCGCGACGTAGGCGAGCCGCCGGTCCTCGTCGAATTGACGGGCACGGTTCTCGGCCACGAAGGCGTCGAGATTCGTCTTGAGGTCCTGCTGGGTCTCGGCGAGGTCCGCGCGCCACCGGAAGTCCGGAAGCCAGGCGGCGTCGCCGCGGAAAGCGTAAGGGAGCACGCCGAAGCCGAGCCAGCCCTTCGTGTCGCGCGGGGCGCTGGGCAGTTCGTCCTTCACGAGCCGCACCACGGCCACGGCGTCCCATTCCAGCCCCTTGGACCCGTGGATCGTGAGCAGCTGCACGACGTCGTCCTCGGGCGGCTCGGTGCGCGGCGCGAACTCGTCGAGCTGCTCGGCGTGATCGAGCCACGCGAGGAGGCTCGCGATCGAACCGGTCTCGTCGGCGGCGAGGAAGGCGTGCAGCTCGTCGACGAATGCGCGCAGCTGGGCCGAGGCGATGCGCGCGGGTCCGCGAGACTCGTTGGCGGCGAGCTCGATGTCCAGGCGCAGCTCGCTCTCGATGAGGCGCACGAGCTCGGGTAGGGGCATGCCGACGGCACGACGGAGTCCCGCGAAGACCGCGCCCGCCTCGGTGAGGCGCGTCACCGCTTCGCGGGTGAACCCCGAGAGCCAGCCGTGGTCTGGGCCGTGGCGCACGACGAAGTCGAGAGCGTCCGACAACGACCCGGCATCGTCCGCGGCGCTTCCGCGGATCGTCGCCACGACCTCTGCCGGAAGGGGCCGCAGCGCCTCGTCGTGCGACGCGATACGTCGAGACAGCGCCGACAGCTCGCGCAGGTCCGGCAGCCCGATGCTCCAGCGCGGACCGGCCAGGAGTCGGATGAGGGCCGAGCCCGCCGACGGGTCGCTGATCACCCGGAGTGCGCTCACGACATCGACGACCTCGGGGGTCGACAGCAGGCCGCCGAGGCCCAGGATGCGATGCGGGATGCCGTGCCGCGCGAGGGCGTCGCCGAAGCGCACCATGTGCTTCTTGGATCGGAACAGGATCGCACCGGTGGTCGCACGTCCTCGCGCGGAACGCTCCGCGCGGACCCGGGTGAACCACCGTGCCACCCGATCGGTCTCGGCGTCCAGCGCGTCGTCGAAGCCGATCTCGACCTCCCCAGCCGGTGCATCCGGTCGCGGCCGGAGCTCGGCGACGGCGACCGGCGAGGAGGTGGCGAGCGGCGCGAGCACCGCGTTCGCGGCGTCGAGGACGCCGATGCCGTTTCGCCAGCTCGTCAGGAGCGCGAAGCGCGCGCAGGTCTGCTCCGAAGCGAATGCGTCGACGAATCCGCCGAGGTTGCCGGCACTCGCCCCCCGCCAGCCGTAGATCGCCTGATGCGGATCCCCGACGGCCATCACCGCCGTTCCGGCGAACAGAGACGCAAGCAGATCGGTCTGGGCGACGGAGGTGTCCTGGTACTCATCCAGCAGCACGACCCGATAGCGGTCGCGCAGTTCGTCGGCCGCCGGCGGATGCGCCGCGACCACCTCGAGGGCGCCGGCGACCTGATCGGAGAAGTCGATGACGCCGAGGCGTCGCTTCTGCGCCGCGTACTCGCGCGCGAGGTCGGACAGCAGCGTCAGCGCGCGCACGTTGTTCTCGGCGACCTCGACGTCTCTGTAGACGACGGTGCGCTTGGTGGTGGAGGGCCGCTCGAGCACACCCGAGAAGCGCTCGGGGAACGCCGCGAGCTCCTCGGGGTCGACGAGATTGTCCACCGCGTCGCGTGCGATGCGCAGCGCCGCATCGACGATGGATCGCACCGCCTCGCCCCGCTCCTCGAGGCGCTCATCGTCGGACGCGAAGACGACGCGCCGCATGAGCAGCCACGCCGCCGACTCGCTCAGCACCGCGGCTTCGGCGTCGCGGCCGATACGCACGGCGTGTTCGCGCACGATCTGGTCGGCGAACGCGTTGTACGTCGACACGGTCGGCCGGTGCAGCAACTCGTCGTCGAGCTCTCCGGCCGCGCGCGGCGTGGCGCCGACGGCGACGGCGAGCTCCTCCATCGCCGCACGTCGCGCGAGGGCCGGACCCCCCGCGCGCTCGATGCGTGCGAACACCTCGAGCCGCCCCTCGGCGTGAAGGCGCTCGAGGTGCGGCAGTAGACCTCGCGCGTCGAACTCGGCCAGCCGCGCCAGCCGCCTCTGGATGCGGTCGGCGAGTTCACCGGCGGCCTTGCGCGTGAAGGTGAGACCGAGTACCTCGTCCCGGCGCACGAGTCGATTCGCGACGAGCCACACCACCCGTCCCGACATCGTCTCGGTCTTGCCGCTCCCGGCTCCCGCGACCACGAGCGCCGGAGCGAGCGGGGCTTCGATGACGGCGGTCTGCTCCGGCGTCGGAGGGTACTGACCGAGCGCCGCGGCGAGGACGACGGCGGGAACGGTCACGACGCGCTCACCGCCCCGATGGTGTGGATGCGGCACAGCCCGTAGGCGTGCTCGTCGCGGCAGTGCTCCTCGTAGGGTGCGGCGAAGGACGTCGCCCGCATGACGGCGACGGCCTCCTGGATGCGGGCGTGGAACGCCGCGCGGCGTTCCTCGTCGAACGGCGGCTGGCGTGGCGTGACGTAGTCCGCCTTCGACGTGGGTCGCAGCACGAGCAGCTGCGCGCCGCCCGGGGGATGCCCCACCGCCTCGGGAATGGCACCGGACTCGAACGCGAGCTGGTACGCGGCCAGCTGCGGGTTGTCGGCCACCTTCGCGTCCGTCTGCGGTTCCCGCTTCCCGGTCTTGAGGTCGACGATCACGACAGTGCCCTCCGGCGTGAGCTCGACGCGGTCGATGTATCCCGAGAGCACGATGCCGTGAGGTGCGTCCTCGGCACCGACGACGGCGAGGGGGACCTCGAAGTGCGGTTCCGCGCCGATCAGGCGACCCCCGTCGCCGTCGAAGCGGCGCAGATAGGCGTGCAGGCGCCGGATGAGGTCGCGCGCACGCGCCTTCTCGGCGCGCTCACGCCAGCCGGCTTCGAAGGCGAGCTCGCCCCAGCGCGCCTCGACGACGGCCCACAGCGCCTCTTCCGACGTCTCGACGGCATGCTCGAGCGCCGCGTGGACGATCGTGCCGAGCCCCGCCGTGACGCCGCCCGGGTCTCCACCGAGGTCGGCGATCACCCAGTTGAGCTCGCACTCCTCCAGCGCGTGGAGGCGTGAGGGGGACACGCGGATGTGCTCGCGCTCGAGGTCGCGCAGCGGGCCGGTGGAGGTCGGTCCGGCAACGCCGTACCAGTGCGTCGGGTCCGCCCCGGGCACCTCCGCGTCGGCGAGCAGGGCCAGCTGTGCGGCCGCGTGCGCGCGAGCGGCCGCCGCCGCGCCGGGGTCGAGGATCGCGCGCGTCGTCGTGAGCGTGCGCCGATGGGCGGCGACGAGGCCGCGCAGCGACAGCGGATGCTCGACGGCGACCGACTCGGCGGGCGGGAGGAACTCGAAGAAAACGCTCGGGCCGGTGTCGTCGTCGTCCACCGCGGTCACGACGGTGCGCGCCCGGGAGCGGCTGAGCGCCCGCACCAGCAGCCGCAGCTCGTCGTGCATCGCGGCGCGACGTCGGTCCAGGGTCGACGGGGCATGCTCGTCATCGCGCGAGAGAGCGTCGGCCAGGCGCCAGGTGTGCAGCAGTCCTCCGCGCAGGCGGGTGTTCGGCCACACCCCCTCCTGAACGCCGGCGACGACGACGGTGTCGAACTCGAGCCCGAGCGACGCCGCCGGAGTGAGCACGCGCACGACGTCGTCGTGCGGAGGCGGATCGAGTCGGTCCTCGGCGACACGCGCATCGAGCACGCTGCGCACGAAGACACGCGGGTCGGCGTCGACGGAGCGCTCACCGAACCGCTTCGCCGCCTGGAAGAGCGCGACGACGGCGTCGAGGTCCCGCCCGGCCTGATCCGCGATCGGACCGTGACCCGCTGCGGTCCGCGCCCACGGCTTCTGCAGGCCGGACCGCTCCCACGCCGCCCACAGCAGCTCGTGGGCGCTCGCACCCCGCTCCAGCTCGTCGCGGAGATGAGCCAGGGTCCGCGCGAGCGCGGCGGCGCGTCGCGCCTCGCGCGCATCGATGATGTCGAACTCGACGGGGCTGCGCATCGCGGCCAGCAGGAGCTCCCGACCCGCACGCTCGCCGCCGGCGGCCACCTCGGCGTGCCGGAGGGCGGACCGCAGCCGGCGCAGCTCGATCGGGTCGAGTCGCCCGGTCACGCCGAGGAGCGCGTCCGTGACTTCATCCGCGCTCCACCGGTCGGCGGCGGCCATCTCGATCAGGCGCAGCAGATCGCGCACGGGTGCGATCTGTCCGAGGGCCTGGGCGGAACCGGGCGAGAGGGCGGGCACGTCACGCGCAGACAGTTCGGCCTGCAGACCGGTCACCTGACGGGTGTCGTGGGCGATCACGGCGAGCTCGCGCCACGGAACGCCGTCGTGCACGTGTCGCTCCCGCAGCATCCGGGCGATGACGTCGTACTCCTCGGCGGCGGAGCGGACCGTCACGGCGCGCACAGATCCGTCGGGCACGGTATCCCCCGGCGCGGATCGGTGCGCGACGACCCCCGCGGCTCCGATCCGCTGGGTGACCCGGCGAACGACGTCGGTCGAGTGCGCTGTGCCCCGGTGCGCGGCGCCGAGCACAGCGACCGACCCGAGGACGCGCGCCAGGCGGGCGAAGTTCTGCGGCGTCGCGCCGCGGAACGCTCCGGAACCGACATCGGGGTCACCGAACGCGAGCACGCTCATGCCGCGCGCACGGCAGGCGTCGAGGAGATCGACGGCCCCGGCCGTCATCTCCTGGGCGTCGTCCACGAGCAGATGACGGATGCGCGCGATCGATTCCACCCCCACCGCTCCCGCTGCGACCAGGCTGACCGCCTCGCGGACCAGGCCCGCGGCATCGCGATGGGCGCCGCGCATCCCGGCGCGCACGCGCACGTACTCGCGCTGGAACGACGCCATCGCGCGCCACTCCGCGACGTCGTGGTCGGCTGCGAGAGCGTCCAGCCGCACAGGGTCCAGCCCGAGCGTCGCGCATTCGGCGAGGAAGGCGCGCACCTCGGATCGGAAACCCGTGGTGTCACGGATGCCGGCCCCGAGCCCGGACGGCCATCGGCTCACCGCCCCCGGCAGCGCTTCGTCCTCTGCGTCGCCGTCGAGCATGTCGTGGATGATCTGGTCCTCGTCGCCGCCGGTGAGGAGCTGGGGCGGCTCGGCGCCCGCCGCGACGGCGCACGATCGCACGATCGCGAACGCGAAGGAGGCCACCGACCGCGCGAGCGGCCCCGACGTCGCCGTGCCGACCGCGACGGCCAGGCGGTCCCGCAACGCCGTCGCGGTCTGCCGGGAGGGCGTGAGCACGACGATCTCGTCCGGGTCGACCCCGCGTTCGACGAGCGCCACGACGCGGGCGACGACGGCGGTGGTCTTGCCCGTGCCCGGTGCGCCGACGACGACTCCGGATGCCCCGATCGCCGACGCCACGACCGCGCGCTGCGCATCGTCGAGGTTCTCCGCGCGCACCCCTGGGCCGGACGCGGCGTCGGCGGCGGACGCGGGGAAGGCGCTCGCGACGGAAGTCATCACGCCACGACGCTAGCCGCCGCCGCCGACATCCCGGTCCCGGCCCGCGCGCGTTCGCCCAGAGCGTGCGCGAGGCCCGGGAGCCGGGCGTGCGGGTGCCGTAGGCTGGCCGTGCACCCGCAGAACCCCGCGGGTGCGGGCCGTACCGGCCCGAGTCGCCAGGAGGTATGTGACGTGGAGATCCGCATCGGCATCGCGAACACCGGACGTGAGCTGAACTTCGACACGAACGAGTCGGCCGCCGACGTGAAGAGCTCCGTCGCGACGGCTCTGGACTCCGGCGCCGCGCACATCGAGTTCGCCGACGCGAAGGGCAACTCCTACCTGGTGCCCACCGCGGCGCTCGCCTACGTCGAGCTCGGCAGCGAGGAATCCCGCCGCGTCGGCTTCGTCGCCTGATCGATGCAGATCCTCATCGCCCTCATCATCGGCGCGGCGATCGGGATCGCCGCTCACCTCCAGGTGCCCCATCGCCAGACGCGCGGGGCGGCGGTCATCCCGGTTCTCGGCACCATCGCCGCCGGGGTGGCGTGGCTCGCCCTGACCTGGGCCGGCATCGGCATCGACTCGCTGTGGCCGTGGCTGTCGGCGTTCGTCGTGCCGGCGGTGGTGTGCTGGCCGGCGGCGCTTCTGCTGGCGAGGGTTCGCCTGACGCACGATGCCCGCGAGAGGGCAGCGCTCGGAATCGACTGACGGTCGTAGCCGGAACACCCGGCCGGGCCCTCAGGCAGCCAGGCCCATCGCGTCCATGCGTCGTGAATGAGCTGCCATGAGCTCGGTGAAGACCGGCTCGACCTTCTCCTCGTCGTCGGCGTCGAGCGCGGTCGGGCGAAGAGCCGATCGGGCGATCAGAAGGGTGTCGCCCACCAGGCGTCTCCCCCACATGGCAAGGAGCGCCTTCCACTCGGGGTCGCTGGCGATCGTCTCGGCGACGATGTCGACGATCGCCTGGCGGTCGTTGTCGGCGCGAAGCACACGAGCCACGCGGCGGCCGGCCTCGCCGTAGCTGGCCGAGAGGGCGAGGTAGAAGTCATCGAGCAGCCCCGCGGTGATGTGCACGGAGAGCATCGTCTCCTGCGGCCGTCGACCGTGCGTCGCCCGCCGGAAGGCATCGAGCGGCTCGCGGAACGGCAGCATCAGATTGGTGGGGTCCTCACCGCGATCGCGGATGAGCGCCACCAGCTCCTCGTGCTTGGTCAGCGCGGCACCCGCGGCGCGCGACACGGCCTCCTTCTGCGCGAGCTCCGGCGTGGTCTGGATGAGCTCGCTCAGCGTCTCGAAGAACCCCAGCTGAAGATAGGCGGCCTGGCCGAGGTAGGTGGCGATCTCCGGGGCGAGTTCCTCGAAGTCCACCCGCATCGCGTCGCCGAGCTCGCCGCGGGAGCGAAGCTGAAGCAGGCGCCCCTGCGGACGCCGCTGCCAGAACCAGGTCACCACGGCCTCCACCTTAGGCCGCCACGCGGGTCCGCGCGGCCCGCCGCGCGGCGTGCGCGGCGCCCTCGGCTATCCTGGTTCGGTCCCCGGCGTCGGATCGGGGCACCGCGCCCGTGGTTGAGAGAAGGGCGTGGACACACTTTCGCCCCAGCGTGCGCCACGGATGCGCCCGGGGCCGACCACAGGCAGCGTCTCACTGCCGGACGGGTTCCCACACCGTGACCACCTTCGCCGAACTCGGCGTCGACCAGGACATCGTCGACGCCCTCGCCGCACGAGGAATCGTCGACGCGTTCCCCATCCAGGAGCAGACGATCCCGCTGGGCCTGCCGGGGCAGGACATCATCGGGCAGGCCAAGACCGGCACCGGCAAGACGTTCGGGTTCGGCATCCCCGTCGTCCAGCGTCTTGGCCACAACCCCGAGCCGGGGGTGAAGGCGCTCATCGTCGTGCCCACGCGTGAGCTCGCGGTGCAGGTCTACGAAGACATGGACATGCTGACCTCGAACCGCTCCACCTCGGTGGTGGCGATCTACGGCGGCAAGGCCTACGAGGGTCAGATCGACCAGCTGAAGGCCGGAGCACAGATCGTCGTCGGCACGCCCGGACGCCTGATCGACCTCAACAATCAGCGTCTGCTCGATCTCTCCAACGCCACCGAGGTCGTGCTGGACGAGGCCGACAAGATGCTCGACCTCGGCTTCCTCGCCGACATCGAGAAGATCTTCCAGAAGGTGCCGGCCGTGCGCCACACGCAGCTGTTCTCCGCGACCATGCCGGGGCCGATCGTCACCCTCGCCCGGCGTTTCATGTCCAACCCGATCCACATGCGGGCGAACGACCCCGACGAGGGTCTCACCCAGGCGAACATCCGCCATCTCGTCTACCGCGCCCACTCGCTCGACAAGGACGAGGTCATCGCGCGCATCCTGCAGGCCGAAGGCCGCGGCAAGACGGTGATCTTCACCCGCACCAAGCGGGCCGCGCAGAAGCTCGTCGACGAACTGGGCGACCGGGGCTTCAACGCCGCCGCTGTGCACGGCGACATGAGCCAGGAGGCGCGGGAACGCTCGATGGCCTCGTTCAAGGCGGGCAAGAAGGATGTCCTGATCGCCACCGACGTCGCTGCGCGCGGCATCGACGTCAACGACGTCACACACGTGATCAACCACACCATCCCCGACGACGAGAAGACCTACCTGCACCGCGCGGGCCGCACCGGCCGGGCCGGGCGCACGGGCATCGCGGTGACCTTCGTCGACTGGGACGACCTGCACAAGTGGGCGCTCATCAACCGAGCGCTGGAGTTCGGCCAGCCCGAGCCGACCGAGACCTACTCGTCGAGCCCGCACCTGTACACGGACCTCGACATCCCGGCGGGCACGAAGGGGCGCATGGCGACCGCTCCGAAGGCCCAGAAGGCCGACGGACCCCGACGCGAAGCCGGTGACGGCGGCGACGGGTCGCCGCGACGCCGTCGCCGCCGCCGCAGCACCGGATCCGACGGCGGACCCCGCCCGGCTGAGGGCGAAGCCGCGCGCGGCGCGGACGCATCCGACCGCGAGAGCGACGGGGCCGGCACGCACGACGGTCAGGGCAAGGAGCACCACGACGGACGCCCCGCGCCGCGCCGCCGTCGCCGGCGAGGACCGCGCGGCCCGCGCGAGGGCGCGGCCGGCACCGCCTGAGCGGCATCACCGCTCACGGTAAGACCGGCGCGCAGCCCGTCCCGCGGTCGATCAGTCGCTCGAGCATCGCCTCGCTCGTGGTGTGCTCTCCCGGCTGATTGGGTTTTCCGAGCCCGTGGTAGTCGCTGGATCCGGTGACGATCAGATCCCGCTCGTCGGCGAGCGCGCGCAGTGTCGCCACCGCGGCCGGGAGGTTCTCGCGGTGACCGAGCTCGAAGCCGGCAAGTCCCGCATCCAGCATGCGTGTCAGCAGGCGCTTGGGCGGGATCCCGGCCCGGCCGGCCGGATGCGCGATGATCGCCACTCCCCCGGCGCCCACAATGAGCTCGACCGCCTCGACCGGGTCGGGCGAGAACAGCGACACGTAGTAGTCGCCGCCCGTTGCGAGGATCGTCGAGAACGCCTCGCCGCGGTCGGCGACGACGCCGCGGGCGATGAGGGCGTCGGCGATGTGCGGGCGTCCGACGGTCGCGCCGGTGCTCGTCTGGGCGACGATGTCCTCCCACGTGATGTCGTAGTCGCGCGCGATGCGGTCGGCCATGATCCGAGCTCGCTGCAGCCGCGAGCGACGCACGCGGTCGGTCATCGCGCGCAGGCGCGGCTCGTCCGGGTCGAACAGGTAGGCGAGCACGTGGATGCTGCGCCACTCGTGCTGCGAGGACATCTCCATGCCGGGCACGAACGTCATGCCCAGCGACGTCGCGGCGTCTGCCGCCTCCGCCCACCCGGAGGTCGTGTCGTGATCGGTGAGCGCCACGGTGCGCATGCCGTGCGCGTGGGCTGCGGCCATGACCTGCGCGGGCGGCTCGGTCCCGTCGGAGTGCGTCGAGTGCAGATGCAGATCGCCCGGCCCCTCACATCGACCCGACCGCTGCATTCTTCCGAGGGTAGCGTCCGCCAGCGCCCTGGCGTCCGATGCCCGGCCGGAAGGGCGATCCAGGGCGCACCGTGCCGACCTTGACGCTTCTTTCAGTCTGCGCGAATAGGGTTCGTGTCGTGTTGCGCGTGTTCGGGTTCGTCGCCGCTGCGGCGTTCGCGCTCGCGGCGGCGATCGTGACGGTACCCGACGTGTTCCGCGTCCAGGACCGATTCCCCATCGCGCAGATCGTCTCCTTCCGAGGCCTCGTCGCAGCCGCCTTCGTGGTGCTCGCCCTGCTGGCGCTGCTGGTCGCGCTGATCCGACCGCTCCGGGCGTTCGCCACGACCCTCGCGATCGTGTGCCTGCTGGCCGCGGCCGGCAACGGCGCGATCCTGTACGGGCGCGGGTGGGGCACCGAGGCCCTCCCCGCGTCGACCGAGGAGAGCATCCGGGTGATGACCTGGAACACCGCCGGGAGCGGGAACACGTCGGCGGCGTCGATAGCCGAGATCGCCGTGGCGATGCAGGCCGACATCGTCACCCTGCCCGAGACGAGCGCGGAGACAGGTGAGCAGGTCGCGATCGCGATGCGGGACTATGGGCGCCCCATGTGGGTGCACCACGCCACGTTCGGCAGCCAGGACGCCGGATGGGATGCCCTCTCGACGACGATCCTCATCTCCCCCGACCTCGGGGACTACGCCGTCATCGAATCCTCGCAGGACGGCTCGAGCAACACCTCGACCGTCCCGAGCGCGGTCGTGATGCCGACCTCCGGCGACGGTCCGACCGTCGTCGCGGCCCACGCGGTCGCCCCGCGCGTCGACGACATGGCGCAGTGGCGCAGCGACCTGCAGTGGCTCGCCGACCAGTGCGCCGAGGACAACGTCATCATGGCGGGTGACTTCAACGCCACGGTCGACCATCTTGCCGCCTACGGAATCGACGGCGGCACGCTGGGTCGATGCCTGGACGCGGCCTCGGAGACCGGCAACGGCGCCGTCGGCACGTGGCCTTCGCAGCTGCCCTCCCACGTGGGCGCACCCATCGACCACATCCTCGCATCGCCGTCATGGGTGGCGACCGGGTCGCTCGTGCTGCAGTCGACCGACGGCTCGGGCAGCGACCACCGACCTCTCGTGGTGCAGTACGAGCCCCGATGATCGGCCCGGTGACGCCCGGGCTCACAAGTGCGAGACTGAACAGATGAGCACTGGCGACAGCGACACGATCGCGGCGACCGAGACGGCGGAGACCACGCACGACAGCGGCACCAATCGTCGGCAGCCCTTTCCGCAGGGCTTCCTCGACACCATCTCCACCGGGTGGGCCCCGCGGCCGGATTCCGCACCGCCGCAGCGTGACCAGGCCCCCTTCGCGGCAGCCCGGCGCAAGAAGCTGTCTTCGTCGTTCCCCGGAAGAAGGCTGGTGATCCCCGCGGGCTCGCTGAAGCAGCGGAGCAACGACACCGACTACCTCTTCCGCGCCCACTCGGCCTTCGCCCACCTGACCGGCTGGGCCTCCGACTCCGAGCCGGACTCCGTTCTCGTGCTCGACCCGGTCGCGGACGGTCACACGGCGACGCTGTACTTCCGCGAGCGCGCCGACCGCACCACCGCTGAGTTCTACGCCGACGCGTCGATCGGGGAGTTCTGGATCGGCCCCCGTCCCGCGCGGGAGGGCGTCGCCGTCGACCTCGGCATCGCGACCGCGCACATCGACGACTTCGCCGGCGCCGAGGACGACCTCGTCCTCGGCGAGGATGAGGACCTCACGCGTGCCGTCTCCGAGCTTCGATTGATCAAGGACGACTACGAGATCGCCCAGATGCGCCTCGCGGTGGATGCGACCGCTCGCGGCTTCGACGACATCGTGCGCCATCTCGACCGTGCCGTCGCCCACCCTCGCGGCGAGCGCGTCGTGGAGGGCGTCTTCCACCTGCGCGCCCGCAGCGACGGCAACGGTGAGGGCTACGACACCATCGCCGCCTCGGGGCCGCACGCGTGCTACCTGCACTGGACGCGAAACGACGGGGCGGTCGCGCCGGGGGATCTCATCCTCGTCGACGCCGGCGTCGAGGTCGACAGTCTCTACACCGCCGACATCACCCGCACGCTCCCGGTCTCCGGCTCCTTCACCGACACCCAGCGGCGTGTCTACGAGACGGTGCGCGAGGCGGCGGACGCCGCGTTCGCCGTCGCCCGGCCCGGGGTGAGGTTCCGCGACGTCCACGCGGCCGCCATGGAGGTGATCGCCGCCCGGGTCGCCGAGTGGGGGCTCCTGCCGGTGACGGCGGAGGAGGCCCTCGACGCCGACCGCGGCGGGCAGCACCGCCGCTACATGGTGCACGGCACGAGTCACCACCTCGGCATCGACGTGCACGACTGCGCACAGGCCCGCCGCGAGATGTACTACGACGGACTGCTCGAGCCGGGCATGGTGTTCACGATCGAGCCCGGACTGTACTTCCAGATCGACGACCTGACGGTGCCGGAGGAATACCGCGGCATCGGTGTGCGCATCGAGGACGACGTGCTGGTGACCGAGGACGGCGTGGAGAACCTCTCTGCGGCGATCCCCCGCACCGCCGACGAGGTCGAGGCCTGGATCGCGCGGGCGACATCCTGACGCCGTGAGCTACACCGAAGAGCCCGCCTTCACGACGCGGCCGACGCTGACCGGCACCTTCGGCATGTCGGCTTCGACCCACTGGACGGCGACCGCGACCGCTCAGGCGGTGCTCGAGCGCGGTGGCAACGCCTTCGACGCGGCCGTCGCGGGCGCTTTCGTGCTGCACGTCGTGGAACCGCATCTGAACGGTCCGGGTGGTGACCTCGTCGGCCTCATCCAACCCGCCGGCGAGCAGCCGCGCGTGCTCATGGGCCAGGGCCCGGCGCCGGCCGGCGCCTCGATCGCGCATCTGCGGGCCGAGGGTCTCGATCTCGTGCCCGGGGCAGGCGCCCTCGCCGCCGCGGTGCCCGGCGCCGTGGACGCGTGGCTGCTCCTGCTGCGCGACCACGGCACGTGGGAGCTGCGCGACGTTCTCGCGTACGCCATCGGCTACGCGCGCGATGGCCATCCGCTGGTGGCGGGCGCGGCGGCCACGATCGCCCGCGTCGAGGGCCTGTTCCGGGAGGCGTGGCCGACCTCGGCGGCGCAGTGGCTGCCCGGCGGAGCGGCTCCGCGGGCGGGCGAGCTGATCCGCAACGCCGCTTACGCGGAGGTCCTGGAGAGCCTCGTGCAGGCAACGTGCCCGGTGCGCGACGACGGCCCCGTGGGCCGCGCCGCGCGGGTCGACGCCGCTCGACGGGAGTGGAAGACGGGCGAGGTCGCCCGCGCGGCGTCGGCTTTCGCGGCGACGCCGCACCGTCACTCCGACGGCCGGGACCATGCCGGCGTCCTCACCGCCGAGGACATCGCGGGATTCGATGCCCGGTACGAGGAGCCGGTCAGCGCGACCTTCCGCGGCCACGAGATCGTCAAGGCCGGCGCGTGGACGCAGGGGCCCGCGCTGCTGGCGGTGCTCGGGATGCTCGAGCCGCTCGCCGACGATCTGCTCGATCCGTCGCAGGAGGCGGGCGCCCACCACATCCTCGAGGCGCAGAAGCTGGCCTACGCCGACCGCGACGCCTGGTTCGGCGACGACGAGGTCGACCTCGAGGCGCTCCTGTCGGCCGACTATCTCGCGGCGCGTCGCGACCTCATCGGACCCACCGCCGCCGCGGACTTCCGACCCGGATCCCCCGGCGGCGCGACGCCGTTCGTTCCGCCGCTGCGCACCGGCTCGCCCGCCGCGGCTGCGGGCACCGGGGAGCCGACCGTCGACCGGACCGGGCACACGCGGGGCGACACCTGCCACATCGATGTCATCGACCGGTGGGGCAACGTCGTCGCCGCGACGCCGTCGGGCGGCTGGCTGCAGTCATCGCCGACGATCCCCGAGCTCGGCTTCTGCCTCGGGACCCGACTGCAGATGACGTGGCTCGAGCCGGGGCGACCGTCCGCTCTGCGGCCGGGACGGCGCCCCCGCACCACGCTCACCCCGACGCTCGTGCTGCGCGACGGCCGCCCTCGGATGGCGCTCGGATCGCCCGGCGGCGACCAGCAGGACCAGTGGCAGCTGCTCACTCTGCTGCGCATCCTCGTCGGCGGCTTCTCCCCGCAGGCTGCGATCGACGCGCCCGCACTGCACACCACGGCCCTCGCCGACTCGTTCTGGCCGCGCACCTGGACCCCGGCGGGCGCGGTCGTGGAAGACCGGCTGGGCGACGACGTGATCGACGCCCTCGCCGCGCGCGGGCATCGGATCACGCGCGCGGGCGCGTGGGCGCTCGGCAGGGTCTCCGCGGTGGGACGGAATGACGACGGCGTGCTGTGGGCAGCCGCGAACGCCCGCGGCATGCAGGGGTACGCCGCCGGGCGGTGACCAGACGCTCAAACCCGGGCGCGCATCCAGTCCACGACGATCGGCGCGAGGTGCGCGGCCGCCTCGTCGGCTGATCGACGTCGCCCCGCGACCTCGAAGCCGTGCCCGGCCCCGTCGATCGTCACGAGGGTGGCGTCCCGGCACGCCGCGACCGCCTCGTCGAGCTGCTCGAGCGGCTGCACGAAGGCGTCGCGCGTTCCCGAGAGGAACAGCTGCGGCACGACGATCGCGGGAAGATGCTCCGTACGCGGCTTCTCCGGCTTGCCCGGCGGATGCAGCGGGTAGCCGAGATAGATCAATCCCCGGGGGCGCAGGAGGCCTTCTGCGGCGGCCATCGACGCCATCCGGCCGCCATAGGAGCGCCCCGCGGCGAAGAACGGCAGATGCGGGAACTCCGACGTCACCTTCGTGGCGACCGCCTCCCATGCCGTCATCGCGTGCGCGGGTGGGCCCGGCATGCGCCGACCAGCCTCGGCGTACGGGAAGTTGAAGCGCACCGTCGCGACGCCGCACGCGTTCAGCGCGTCGGTGAAGCCGGTCACGCCGGGATGATCGAACCGCGAGCCGGCACCGTGCGCCACCGCCAGGACCGCCCACGGCTCGGCCGGGACCGCGGTGGCGGCACTCACCGGCACCGTGCCCGCGGGAAGCTCCACCTCGACGGTGTCGGCGCTCACGAGCCGGGGGCGTCGTCCTCGGCGCGGCGCGGCGCATCCGGGTCGACGCGCTCGCCGTACTGCGGCGGCGCGACCGGCCGGTCGGGCGCGTCGGTGGACGACGGGCGAGCCGGCGGGTCGGAAGGATGTGCGGGAGGGCCGGGCACGGCGGGGCCGGGCACGGCGGGGTCGGTCCCGGCGGGCCCGTTCGCCCGGGGGCCCAGCACCTGTCGGGCACGATGAAGGCTGTTGGCCGTGACGGTCACCTCGTAGGTGTCCGCGACGACGGCCATCACCGAGGCGTAGTCGCGCCGACGGCGCACGAGGGAGTAGGTCACGATGCTGAAGAGCATCCCGATCGCGATGCCGACGAACAGCACGCCGACGAAGACCTGGATGGGAACCGTCGGAGATCCGAGTACGACCACGGCGCTGAACAACAGCCCCAGGAGCAGCCCGTTGATCGCTCCCGACCGAGCGGCCGACGCGTACCCGAGACGGCCGGTCACCCGCTCGACCGAGCGCAGTCCCGTGCCGACGATCGCGATCTCACGAGCCGGGATCTCCCCGGAGATCAGCTCCGACACCGCCTTCTGCGCGGCCTCGTACGTCGGGAACGACGCGACCGTGGGACCCACCTCTCCGGTGGCCTGGGAGCCGCGTCCGCCGATCATGCTCATTCCTCCATCCTCCCACGACGCCGGTCTACGCTGGAATCGTGAGCACGCAGAGGGTATTCATCGCCCGCCTGACCGGCTGCGCCGTCTTCGACCCCGCGGGCGACCGGCTGGGCAAGGTGCGCGACGTGGTCGTCATCTTCCGTGCCGATGACCCGCCCCGGGTCGTCGGGCTGATCGTGGAGATCCCCGGTCGGCGTCACGTGTTCCTCTCGATCGGCCGTGTCACCTCGATCCGTCCGGGCCAGGTCATCACCACCGGCCTGATCAACGTGCGCCGCTTCCAGCAGCGCGGCGGCGAGGTGCGGGTCATGGCCGAGCTCGTCGGTCGTCGCGTCTTCCTGCGCGACGGATCCGGCACCGCCGTCATCGAGGACGTCGCCATCGAGCGCAGCCGCCTCGGGGACTGGGACATCGGCCAGCTCTTCCTGCGGCGACCCAAGACGGGAGGATCCCCCTTCTCGAAGGGCGCGACGACCTTCGCCACCTGGTCGCAGGTGCGCGAAGACCAGGAGCCGGGCGAAGCGCAATCGGCCGAGCAGCTGGTGGCGAGCTTCTCCGAGCTCAAGCCCGCCGACCTCGCCAACACCCTCCTCGATCTCCCCGAGGATCGCCTGATCGAAGTGGCCGAGGAGCTTCCCGACGACCGCCTGGCCGACGCGCTGGAAGAGATGCCCGAAGACGAGCAGGTGCACATCCTCGAGCAGCTCGACGATGAGCGCGCCGCCGACATCCTCGACGCGATGGAACCCGACGACGCCGCCGATCTCCTCGGCCAGCTGCCCAAGGTGCGATCGGAGCAGCTCCTCGGCCTCATGGAGCCCGAGGAGGCGCAAGATGTGCGCGACCTGCTGAAGTACGGCCCCGACACCGCCGGCGGCCTCATGACGAACGAGCCGATCGTCCTGTCGGCGGAGTCGACCGTCGCCGAGGCTCTCGCCCTCATCCGGCGCCACGAGCTGCATCCGGCACTGGCGGCCTCGGTGTTCATCACCCTCCCGCCCTACGAGACCCCCACGGGCCGGCTCCTGGGCACCGTGCACTTCCAGCGGATGCTGCGCTACCCGCCGCACGAGCGGCTCGGCGCCATCATCGACGACTCCGTCGACCCCATCCCCGCGACGGCGGCGGCGTCCGAGGTCGCGCGCATGCTCGCCAGCTACAACCTGGTATCGGTACCGGTGGTCGATCCCGCGCGACGCCTGGTGGGGGCCGTCTCCATCGACGACGTTCTCGACCACCTGCTGCCGGACGACTGGCGTTCGGTCGAGACGGAGGGCCCCGAGGTGCCCGCCGTTCCGACCACGACCGCCGCGATCCCCACGAGGAGGCGATGATGGCTCGCGAGCGCAAGCAGATCACCCGCATCAGAGGCCTCGATGCGCCCCGCGGGCGCTCCGGTGTTCTCGGGCGCACCCCGCAGCCCTCCCGTGATCGCTTCGGGCGGTTCACCGAGTGGATCGCACGTGCGATGGGCACGCCGGCGTTCCTGGTGATCCTGAGCGGTTTCTGCGCGGCGTGGCTGGCGTGGAACACCCTCATGCCGGTCGACCTCCGGTTCGACTCGGCGGCGAATGGCTTCACCGCCCTGACGCTCATGCTCTCGCTCCAGGCGTCGTACGCTGCTCCGCTCATCCTGCTCGCCCAGAACCGCCAGGACGACCGCGACCGCGTGCAGATCGAGCAGGACCGACAGCGTGCCGAGCGGAACCTGGCCGACACGGAGTACCTCGCGAGGGAGATCGTCGCTCTCCGCATGGCGGTCAACGACATGAAGGGCGATGTGCTCACCAAAGACGTGCTCCGCGGAGAGTTGAAGAAGATGCTCACGCACCTCGATGACGCCCCGCGGAAGGAGTCCTCCACCACGTGAGCGACCTCGCATCCCGCGTCCGCACGGCCGTCGGCTCGGTCATCGATCCCGAGCTGCGCCGTCCGCTGAGCGATCTCGACATGGTGCGCGAGGTGAGCGTCGACGCCGGCACCGCGCACGTCGCGATCGCTCTGACCATCGTCGGATGCCCCGCCGCCGACCGCATCTCGCGTGATGTCACCGACGCAGCGGCGGCGGTGACCGGCGTCGACGCCGTCGACCTCGAGGTGGGGGTGATGACCCTCGACGAGCGCCGGGCCCTGACCGACAAGCTCCGCGACGGGCGACCCGCACGGCAGATGCCGTTCGGCCGCGATTCGCTCACGCGCGTCATCGCCGTCACGAGCGGCAAGGGGGGCGTGGGCAAGTCGAGTGTGACGGCCAACCTGGCCGTGGCGCTCGCCGAACAGGGCCTCTCCGTCGGGCTCATCGACGCCGACGTGCACGGCTTCTCGATCCCGGGCCTGGTCGGACTCGTCGACGCCGACGGCAGAGCACCCTCGCCGACCCGGATCGACGACCTCATGCTGCCGCCGGTCGCGTACGGCGTGAAGGTCGTCTCGATCGGGATGTTCCTGCGTCGCGGTGACGCCGACGGACCGGTGGGCGCGGTGGCCTGGCGCGGTCCGATGCTGCACCGGACCGTGCAGCAGTTCCTCACCGACGTGTTCTTCGGTGACCTCGACGTGCTGCTGCTGGACATGCCGCCGGGCACCGGAGACGTCGCCATCTCGGTGGGCCAGCTCCTCCCCCACGCCGAGGTGCTCGTCGTCACGACGCCCCAGCCGGCCGCGTCCGACGTCGCGGTGCGCAGCGGGCTCGTCGCCCGTCAGACCGGACAGCGCCTGATCGGCGTGGTGGAGAACATGTCCGCCCTGTCTCTTCCCGACGGCACGGCGCTCGAGGTGTTCGGCTCCGGCGGCGGACGCGCGGTGGCGGATGCGCTGACCACCGCCTCCGAGCCAGTGGAGGTCGTCGCATCGATCCCCCTGAGTCCGGCGTTCCGTCAGGCCGGCGACGACGGTGTGCCCGGCGTGATCGCTGTCCCGGAGGACCCGGCCGCGCGCGCCATCACGGCGCTGGCGAAGGCTCTCGCCGCACGGCCGCGCGATCTGCCCGGCCGCGCCCTGCCGTTCACGACCGGCTGAGCGCGACCGGGTGCCTCTTCGGGAGACGTCGTCTCAGGGACGCCCGCCGCCGCCCATGCCGCCGCCCATCATCTGGTTCGACAGCTCCGTGACCTCTTCCCCGTTGACGGTGATCGTGCCGCCCGTGAGGGTCCCGCTGCCGTCGTAGTCGAACGCGGACTGCGCCGTGATGTCGATCGTGCCGCCGCTGATGGTGAGGTCTCCGTTGCTGTCGACCGCATCGGTGTCGCCGGAACCCATCACGATGCTGAGGTCGCCGCCGCTGATCGAGATCGACAGTCCGCTGGTCACGATGGCCGAGGCGGCCGCGTTCACGCCGTCGTCCGATGCGTTGACGCTCGTCTGACCGCCCTCGATCACGATGACGGGCGCCTCGATACCCTCGACGGAGGACACGATGTCGATCACTCCGCCGCTGATGGTGACCTGCTGCTCGGCCTTCACGGCGTCGTCACCGCTGGTGATGGTGATCTCACCGCCCGACACGACCAGCTGCCCGGCCCCGGCGTCGGTGTCGTTGCTGGATTTGATCCCGTCCCCGGCGGCGTCGACGTCGATCGTGCCGCCGGTCACCGTGAGCGAGTCCGTGCCACGGATGCCGTCGTCGACGCTCGAGACGGCGATCGTTCCCGCTTCGATCCACAGATCGTCCTTGCCGACGATGCCGTCCGCGAAGTTCGCGGCGACCTCGAGCGAGCCCGTCCCGGTGATCACGAGATCGTCCGCGGAGTAGATCGCACCGTCGATCTCCTCGTCGCTGCGGGTCGAAGCGTCGGCGACGGAGTTCGTCGACCCCTCGGCGAGCTCGATGACGGTCGTCTCGGCATTGTCGACGCGGATCGCCGCACCGTCCGCGCTGTCGATCGTGACGCCGTCGAGGATGATGCGCACGAGGCCGTCGCTGTCGACGACGATCTGCCCGGTGGATGATCCGGTGAGCACATAGGTTCCGGGCTCGGTGATCGTGAGCCCGTCGTCGGTGAGCGCCACCTCGGTGGTGGGCAGGGTGCTCCAGTCGATGTCGCCGCTCTCGCTGGAGGTGTCCACGGTCGAGGACGTGGTCGACTCCGTGCTGGTGGAGGGCGCGGTCGTGGCGGTCGCGGTGTCGGACGACGCCGAGGTCGCCGCGCAGCCGCTGACCAGCAGCACGGAGGTGAGGAGAGCGGCGGTTGTCAGGGCCGGTCGTCGCATGGTCGACTCCTTCGGATGGGGTGCGTGTGTCGTGAGAACAGTGCACCGCGCTCTCCTATGCGCCTCCTATGCCCGCGCGATGTCGGCGATACGAACCCGCCCTCAGGTCGCTTCGCTGTCGAAGGGCGGCCGCGTGCCGGGCTCGAGTTTGCTCGTGACGGGCTTCACCGCCGGAGCCGCTGTCGTCGTGGCTTTCGCGGCCTTCGCGGCGGGAACCGGCGGGTCGTCGAGGAGGGCCTCCCGAATGATGCGCCGCGGGTCGTACTGGCGCGGATCGAGCTGCCGCCAGTCGACGTCGTCGAACTCGTCGCCCATCTCGTCCTTCATGCGCGTCCTCGCGCCCTGCGCGAAATCCCGCACGCGCCGGACGAGGCCCGCGAGCGCCTCGGCGTAGCGCGGCAGCCGCTCCGGTCCCAGCAGGAAGGCGGCGATGACGAGGATCAGCATCAGCTTCTCGAACGTCAGGCCGTTGAACACCCCTTCAGATTACCGTCGCGCCTCAGCGGCGCGTCGCGATGCGGCACCTAAGCTGATCCGGAAGGAGTGGACATGGCAGATCAAGACGCCGATCGGCGCTTCGCGGCGGAGTCCGTCGTCGAACCCGATCACATCGCACGTGCCCGCGCGGCCGCGCTGGAATTGGGCGCAGCGCCCATCAGCGCCGAAGTCGGCGCCCAGGCCGCGGTGATCGCAGCGGCCTCGGCCGCCCTGAACATCGTCGAGATCGGCACCGGAGCGGGCGTGTCGGGCCTGTGGCTTCTGCACGGGTCGCCTCGCGCGACCCTCACCACGATCGACAGCGAGCCCGAGCACCTCGGCGCCGCCCGACAGGCTTTCGCCGACGCGCGCGTGCCCGCCGCGCGAGCCCGTTTCATCACCGGTCGCGCCGCCCAGGTGCTCCCGCGCATGAACGAGGCCTCCTACGACATCGTCTTCGTCGATGCCGACCCCGAGGGTGTGATCGAGTACGTCGAGCACGGGTTGCGCCTGGTGCGCGCCGGCGGCACGGTGCTGGTGCCGCGCGTGCTCGGTGGCGGGGCGGTCTCCGACCCCGTGCGGCGCGACCCGACGACAGCCGCATACCGCTCCCTCATCCAGGAGACGCAATCCTCATCCGCCGTCATCGGCGCACTCTCGATCGTGGGCGAAGGCCTCCTCCAGCTGACCACCGTCGCCGCAGAGCCTCGCTGACCCGGTCTCACACACGAAAAGGCCGGTCCTCGGACCGGCCTTTTCGTATGTGAGACGAGAACGTACGTCAGGCTGCGCTGACGACACCCCCCAGAACGTCGTGAAGCTCCTTGGCCTCAGCATCGTTCACAGAGACGACCAAACGGCCCCCACCCTCGAGTGGAACACGCACGATGATGAGGCGCCCCTCCTTCACGGCCTCCATCGGCCCGTCTCCGGTTCTCGGCTTCATCGCTGCCATCGTGGCTCCCTTTCTTGTGGAGGTCTGCCTCCCGAGTTTATCGTGCACACCCGCCCGTCGACGGAAATGTGCCGTCAGGGGATGCGCCAGAACGTGTTTCCGAGCGTGTACATGTTGTAGATCCACACCACCTGGCCGATCAGACACGCCACCAGCACCCCGATCCGCCACCGCCGGGACGGGGGAACGGCGAGCGCACCGGCCAGCGGAGCGAGCGGGAACAGCAGACGGAACGTGCTCGACTGCGGGAAGAACACCGCGAGAAGGTACACGAGATAACTCGCCGACCACAGGCGCACTTCGACCCCGAGTCTGCGGACATGCGGCTCGAGCAGGAGAAGGGCGGCGACAGCGGCCACCAGCAGAACCAGGGCGGTGACGCCGAGCCAGGCGGGCAGTCCCCACCGCGGGAACCAGAACGTCGCTCCCTGCACCCACCCCTCGAACGGCAGGAATCCGCCCGCGTCGCCGACCCACTGCCGCCGCCAGGCCAGCTCTGTCTCCAGATAAGCCGACGCGTCCGTCGTGACCACCGCCGCGATCACCTGCCACGAGAACCCGACGATCGTCGCGAGGGCGCCCAGGGCCAGGATGTGCACGACATCCCGGCGGGTGACCGGCTCGACCGTGCGACGGGTGAGCCGCCACAGACCGTAGAGGGCGAGGAACAGCGCGAACGCGAGCACCCCGGGTCGTGTGAAACCCATGAGCGGGATGAGCAGGTACAGCCAGCCGTAGCGTCGCTTCTGCACGCAGCGGATCGCCAGCAGCAGGAAGAACAGGAACAGCGCCTCGGCGTAGCCCACCTGCAGCAGGGCGGCGAGCGGCCCGGCGGAGAAGAACACCACTCCCCACAGCGCGGCGCTCTCGCCGAGACGCTCGCGGAACATCCGATGCAGCACGAGCGCGCATCCGTAGCCGGCCGTGAGCGTGACCAGGAACGCCCCGACCCCCCAATGCCCGAAGGGCGCCGCGACCACCGCCGACAGTGCGGGATACAGCGGCATGAACGCCCACGCGTTCTCGGCGACGCGGCCGGCCTCGGTCAGCGGCAGCTCGGTGGGATACCCCTGAAAGGCGATGAGCCAGTACCACTGGGCGTCCCACGCCAGCACATAGGTGCCGATCGTCGCCCCCTGGCCGTGCCGGGCATCCGCCGGGGCCAGCGCGGAGGCGAGAACGAAGAACGCGCTCGTGACCACGCGCGCCGACAGGTACACCAACGCGACGCGCAGCGCCGGGCGCGTCCAGAGCGACGGGGCGGAAGCTTCCGCCCGCTCCGTCACGCGGTCAGCCACGCTCGCAGACCGCGCTCGACCTCGACGATCTGCGCCACGGGGACCCGCTCCTCGTCGTGATGTGCGAGGTGCGGGTCGCCGGGACCGTAGTTGACGGCGGGAACGCCCATGGCCGAGAACCGTGCCACGTCCGTCCACCCGTACTTCGGGCGCGGTTCGGCACCGACGGCCGTGAGGAACTCCTGCGCCAGCGGCGAATCGAGCCCGGGTCGCGCCCCTTCGGCGAGGTCGACGACCTCGACGTCGAAGCCCGCGAAGACCTCGCGCACATGGCGCTCCGCCTCGGCGCCGTCGCGACTGGGCGCGAACCGGTAGTTCACCTCGACCTCGCACGCGTCGGGGATGACGTTGCCGGCCACCCCTCCGCGCACGTGCACCGCGTTGAGCCCCTCGCGGTAGGCGAGGCCTTCGACGGTGACCTCCCGCGCGCGGTACTCCGCGAGGCGGGCGAGGATGGGAGCGGCCTTGTGGATCGCGTTCTCGCCGATCCACGAGCGCGCACTGTGGGCTCTGACCCCTTCGGTGCGCACGACGGCGCGCAGGTTGCCGTTGCAGCCGCCCTCCACCTCCCCGTTGGACGGTTCGCCGAGGATCGCGAAGTCGCCGGCGAACAGCTCGGGACTGTTCCGCGCGAGGCGGGTCAGACCGTTGCGTTCGGCCGCGACCTCCTCGTGGTCGTACCACATCCACGTCACATCGACGTTGGACGACGTGAGCTCCGCCGCCAGCTTCAGCTGCACGGCGACGCCGGCCTTCATGTCGACCGTCCCACGACCCCAGATGAACGGCTCGCCGTCGATCTCGATGTCGCGCGTGGGCACGTTCTGATTGATCGGAACGGTGTCGATGTGCCCGGCGATGACGACGCGGCGGTCACGACCGAGATGGGTGCGTGCGACGATCGTGTCGCCGTCGCGATGCAGGTCGAGGTGACCGTGCTCGGCGAGAGCGAGGTGAATGGCATCGGCCAGCACGGTCTCGTCGTCCGAGACGCTGGGCATGTCGCAGATCGCGCGCGTGAGGTCGACGGACGTTGCGGTGAGGTCGAGGTCCGGCATCCCCCGAGTCTAACGACCGCATCGCAGCCGGTAGCGTGGACGGCATGAGCGACGAACGATGGGTCTGGGGCACGGGCCTGGCGACGGTGACCGAGTCGGGGACGGTGCTGGACACCTGGTTCCCGTCCCCGGCTGCCGGCCGCATCCCCGGCGGATACGACCCCGCGAAGGCGACCGAGAACCTCGACCACCTGGCCGTGCCCGACGAGCGCCGCGCCGTCTCCGTCGAGCTGGTGACGCTGGAGATCGACCTGGATGCCGCGCCGACCGGCACATCCGACGCCTACCTGCGACTGCACGCGCTGTCCCACCGCCTCGTCGCCCCGAACGGTCTGAACCTCGACGGGATCTTCGGGCATCTGCCCAACGTCGCCTGGACCAACGCCGGGCCGATGCACCCCGACGATGCCACGCGGCTGCGCCCCTTCCTGGCGCGCGAGGGAATCCAGGTGCAGGGGCTGGACAAGTTCCCGCGCCTGCTCGACTACGTCACGCCCGAGGGCGTCCGCATCGCCGACGCGTCGCGTGTGCGACTCGGTGCCTACCTGTCGCCCGGGACGACCGTCATGCACGAGGGCTTCGTGAACTTCAACGCGGGCACGCTCGGCGCGTCGATGGTCGAGGGACGCATCTCGCAGGGTGTGGTCGTCGGCGACGGCAGCGACATCGGCGGCGGCGCGTCGATCATGGGAACCCTCTCCGGCGGCGGCACCCACAAGGTGTCGATCGGCGCGCGCACGCTGCTGGGCGCCAATGCCGGCATCGGCATCTCGCTGGGCGACGACTGCGTCGTCGAGGCGGGGCTCTACGTCACCGCCGGATCGAAGATCGTGCTCGCCGATCAGCCGCCGGTCGCCGACGGCGGCCGCCCGACCGTCAAGGGGGGCGACCTCTCCGGGCGCGACGGCGTGCTGCTGCGACGCAACTCCGTCACGGGAGCGATCGAGGCCCTCGCCCGAGCGGGCGTGGGCGTCACGCTCAACGAGGCCCTCCACGCCTGAACCGGACCGGCACGTGCGGCGGAACCCGGCGATGACCGGGGCGACGATCGCGGTCGCCACGGTCATCGCGGTCGCCCTCGCCGCCGATGTCTACCACTGGCTCTCCAGCCGGCGCGGACTTCCCCGCCGCCGCACGACGCCTCCCCGGGTCGAAGCCATCGTCGTGCTCGGGTACGGCAATCGCGGCGTGCGCGCGAACGCCGTCAACCGCTACCGCGTGCGAGCGGGCATCCGCTCCATCGATCCGCGGGTTCCGCGCACGGTGCTCGTGCTGAGCGGCGGGGCAGTGCACAGCTCCGTTCCGGAAGCACGCATCATGGCGCGCTATGCCCGCGAGCGCGGTTACCGCGGACCCATCGCCCTGGAGACCGGGAGCCGGTCGACCCGGGAGAACCTCCGCGAGATCATCCCCCTGATCGAAGACGCCGAATCGATAGCGATCGTGTCCAATTCCCCGCACGCCGAGATGGCACGAGCCGCCCTCGCCGAGCAGCGACCCGACCTCGCCTCACGCCTGCGGCGCGCCGCCGACCACCGTTTCGGCGAAGTGCTGCCGTTCAAGATCCTCGGCACCGTCGTCTCGATCCGGCATCGGCGGCGCCTTCCGCCACCGGAGGAGCAACCGGATGACGCGTAGCCTGAGAAGCATGATGCTGCCGTCCTCGCGCCGCGGGCCATGCGCCTGACCCGACGGCATCGGCGTGCGCTGTCATGGGTGCCGATCACCGTGGTCGCGATCATCTGCGTGGCCATCGCGTGGGGCGCCCTGTCGATCCAGAACTCGTGGTGGACCGATCCGGCCCAGACGCCGTCGACGGACCAGGTGACCGACGACGGCATGTCGACGTTCACCCGTGCCGGAGTGGACTACCTCACCCGACAGGGGGTCGTCCGCATCGATCTTCGCGAGACGGCGGAGCCGGCTGCATCCCTCGGGCTCCCCGCGTCCGGTTCGCAGCAGGTGGAGCCCCTGGTCCCGGTGCGAGCCATCCTGCTCGGCGACGACGGCGTCGCGAGCGTCGAGCTCGTCGAAGCGCTCACGCTGACGACCGACGCCGACTCGGTGACCACCGTCGAGCTGCGTCCCGTCGCGCCGACATCGTGGACGGCGGCGGTCGGGCAGCTCCGGGAGGACGCCGAGACCTGGGGATGGCGCGAAGAGGACTTCTCGCGTCTGGAGGAGGAGCTCACCGCCGCGTCGGGCGCGTCGGACGGTGAATACGCGGCCGCACTTCCGCCGGTCACGGCAAACGGCATGACGATCGGGGCGATGGTCACGATCCGGGGCGAAGACGCACCTGTGGGGCTCTCCTACACGTTCTCCCCCGCCGGCGGCTGAGCCGTCGTTCTCGGAGCCGATCGACCGCGCGGCCCCGCCCCGCTCAGGCGCCGGGGTACCGGCGTTCGGCCGACCCGACGTACAGCTGCTGCGGCCGGCCGATCTTGGTCTGCGGATCGGTCTGCATCTCGCGCCAGTGGGCGAGCCATCCCGGCAGACGGCCGATGGCGAACAGGGGGGTGAACATCCGCGTCGGGAAGCCCATCGCCTTGTAGATCACGCCGGTGTAGAAGTCGACGTTCGGGTACAGGCGGCGCTCCCGGAAGTAATCGTCGCTGAGGGCGATCTCCTCGAGCTCCTTGGCGAGATCGAGGAGCGGATCGCTGACACCGAGCGCTTCGAGCACCTCGTCGGCCGACTCCTTGACGAGCTTCGCGCGCGGATCGTAGTTCTTGTAGACGCGATGTCCGAAGCCCATGAGCTTCACGCCGTCTTCTTTGTTCTTGACGCGCTCGACGAATCGCTGCACGCTCTCACCCGAATCCCGGATCTGCGCGAGCATCGCCAGCACGGCCTCGTTGGCGCCGCCGTGGAGGGGTCCGTACAGGGCGTTGATGCCCGCCGAGATCGAGGAGAACTGATTCGCTCCGGTCGAGCCGACCAGCCGAACGGTCGACGTGGAGGCGTTCTGCTCGTGGTCCTCGTGAAGGATGAGGAGGCGCTCCAGGGCCCGAGACATGACGGGGTTGACCTCGTAGATCTCGCTGAGCACACCGAAGTTGAGCTTCAGGAAGTTGTCGACGAAGCTCAGCCCGTTGTCGGGATAGAGGAACGCCTGCCCGACGCTCTTCTTGTGCGCGTACGCCGCGATCACCGGGAGCTTGGCGAGCATGCGGATGGTGTTGAGCTCCACGTGCTCGGGATTGTGCGGGTCGGACTCGTTCTCGTAGTACGTCGAAAGAGCGGCGGTCGCCGCCGAGAGCACCGACATGGGGTGCGCGGTCGGCGGCAGCGACGAGAAGAAGCGCTTGAGGTCTTCGTGGAGAAGCGTGTGACGACGGATGCGTCCGTCGAAGGCCTCGAGCTCCGAGGCGCTCGGCAGCTCGCCGTACAGGAGCAGCCAC
The DNA here is from genome assembly GCF_042846595.1 of Microbacterium sp. MTN4-26. Classification (NCBI taxonomy): domain Bacteria; kingdom Bacillati; phylum Actinomycetota; class Actinomycetes; order Micrococcales; family Microbacteriaceae; genus Microbacterium; species Microbacterium sp. MTN4-26. The sequence goes on along the minus strand of NZ_BTGO01000003.1, from coordinate 154,305 downwards.
GCCACCTCGAGGTAGCTGGAATGGGTGGCGAGCTGTTCGATGGGGTACCCGCGATAGCGCAGGATGCCTTGATCGCCGTCGATGTAGGTGATCGACGACTTGGTCGCGGCGGTGTTGACGAAGCCGTAGTCGAGCGCCGTGTAACCGGTCTTCTTCGTCAGCGCCGAGACATCGATGCTCGGCGCGCCCTCGGTGCCGTGCACCAGCGGATATTCGGTCGTGGTGCCACCGATGGTGATGGTGGCGTTGTCCTGCTGAATGCCCGCGTCGCTCACGGCGCCTCCTCGCGATTTCTGGTCGTCCCGGGGGTCGTCGACCCGTCCGGCACCGGGTGGTGCCCTCGGGTCGGCGCGGAAGGCGATGTTCGCGATGGCCGCGCGTTCTACAGCCTACCCATGGCGGGCGCCCACTGATGACACGACCAAAGATGGACCGCACCCGATGGTGGATCCCTCCTACGGCGCCCTCAGCGCACGGTAGCGCGCAGGCGCGTCGCCGCGGCGTCGATCCGCTCGTCGGCGGCGGTGAGCGAGAAGCGAACGTGCTGCGGATGGTGGGCACCGTAGAAGTGCCCAGGACCGGCGAGGATCCCGAGGTCGGCGAGCCGGCTGAGACTCTCCCACGCGTCACGTCCCTCGGTCGCCCACAGGTAGAGCCCCGCCTCGCTCGCGTCGACGCGGAAGCCCGCCTCGCGCACAGCGGGAAGAAGCACGTCTCGGCGACGGCGGTAGAGCTCGCGCTGCGCGTCGACGTGCGCGTCGTCGTCGAGCGCCGCGATCATCGCCGCCTGCACGGGCCCGGGCAGCATGAGCCCGAGGTGCTTGCGGGCGGTCAGCAGCGAGGCGATGAGCGCCGGGTCGCCGGCGACGAACGCGGCCCGATACCCCGCGAGGTTGGACTGCTTGCTCAGCGAATACACCGAGAGCACGCCGGCGAGATCACCACCGGTCACGCCGGGCTCGAGCGCCGACGGCACGCCGACGGCATCCCACGGCGCATCCCATCCGAGCAGCGCGTAGCACTCGTCCGATGCGACGACGGCACCGAGTTCCCGGGCCCGTTCGACCGCGGCGCGCAGGGCCGCGGCATCCCGCACCCGTCCGTCAGGGTTGCCGGGCGAGTTCAGCCACACCAGCCGGGTGCCGGCGGGCCACTCCGCGGGATCGTCGGCGGCGAGCGGCACCGCTCCGACCAGACGTGCGCCGACCTCGTACGTGGGGTACGCGGCGCGCGGATGCACGACGATGTCTCCGGAGCCGAGGCCGAGCAGCAACGGCAGCAGCGCCACGAGCTCTTTCGACCCGATGGTCGGGAGCACGTTCGCGGTGGTCAGCCCCGTCACGCCGCGCCGCCGCTCGTACCAGCGCACGATCGCCTCGCGCAGGGCCGGCGTGCCGACGGTCTGCGGGTAAGCGTGGGCGTCCGTCGCCGCCGCGATGGCGGCGGCGACCACCGCCGGAGTCGGGTCGACGGGCGAGCCGACCGACAGGTCGACGATCCCGTCGGGATGGGCGCGCGCCCGCTCCGCATACGGAGCGACCGCATCCCAGGGGTAGTCGGCGAGGTCTGCGACTCCCACGGATCAGTGCTCTTGCGGCGGGAGGGCGGCGATGACCGGGTGGTCCTTGGCGATCACGCCGACCTTCGCGGCACCACCGGGCGAGCCGATGTCGTCGAAGAATTCGACGTTGGCCTTGTAGTAGTCCTGCCATTCGTCGGGCAGGTCGTCCTCGTAGTAGATCGCCTCGACGGGGCACACCGGCTCGCAGGCTCCGCAGTCGACGCACTCATCGGGGTGGATGTAGAGAGATCTCTCGCCCTCGTAGATGCAGTCGACCGGACACTCGTCGATGCAGGCGCGGTCTTTGACATCCACGCACGGGAGGGCGATCACATACGTCACGGTCTCAGTCTACGCGTCACGCGTGGCGGCTTCGTCGACCGACGGCAGGCTCGGCCAGGCGACCGCGAGCGCCACGACCAGCGGCACCGCGAAGGTCCACACGAGGGAGATCTCCGTCTGCGGCACCACGACGGACCCGCCCGGCCCCTCACCCGAGAAGACGAGGGTCGAGACCATCATCCCCCCTCCCGTTGCCAGGGTCGACCAGCGATCGGCCGTGAGCAGCCGCACCGCCAGGAGGAGGGCCGCCGAGCCGATGATCGCGACGACGAGGCCGACGGGGATGCCCACGATCGCGTAGGAGTGGCCGATCGTGCCCGCGAGGCCGTAGAAGGCTCCGATGACGAAGGCGAGGGCCCACGTGGCCAGGCGCACCGGGAGGGACGAGTTCACCGTGACAGCCTAGTCCGAGGGCGTCACGCCGCCCAGCCGACCAGGCGCAGCAGGGCGGCCGTCGCCGCGGCAAGGGCGACGACGACGAGGAACGGTGCGCGCAGCAGCAGCAGCCCCGCCGCGACGAGCACCGCCGGCACCCGCGCATCGACGGTCACCGCCTGCCCGTCACCGAGCGTCTGCACGGCCACGAGCGCGGCAAGCAGCGCCACCGTGAGCAGATCGGCGATGCGGGCGGGACGCGGCGCCTCGAGCCAGCGTGGCGGGATGAGGTAGCCGACCGTCTTCAACGCCACGCAGATGATCGAGGCGATCAGCACCGCGGTCCAGAGGTTCACGGCAGCCCTTCCCGCTCGGGCGCGTCGGCGGGCTCGCGGGGCGGACGGTCCTCGCGGCCCAGCAGGTTGAACCACCCGACCACGACGGCCACCACGGCGGCGACAAGAACCGGGATGCCCGGCATCAGCACGGGGGTGAGGAGGGTTGCGACGACGGCTGCGGCGATCCCGACCGCGATCGGCTGCCGGTGCCGCAGGCGCGGCCAGAGCAGGGCGAGGAACGCCGCGGCCGCAGCTGCGTCCAGCCCGTACGCACGCGGATCGCCGAGCACGTCGCCGAGGAGAGCGCCCGCGAGAGTGGACAGGTTCCATCCGACGTAGATGCCGATCCCGGTGACCCAGAACCCGATCGTGCGCGCACGCGGCGTCTCGCGGGCAAGCGAGACGGCGGTGGACTCGTCGATCGTGAACGGGGCCGCGGCCAGCCGCGTGGCCAGGCGTCGTCCGATGATCGGGGACATCCGCATTCCGTAGGCGACGTTGCGCACCCCCAGCAGGGCCGCCGACGCGACCGCCGAGGGCGCGGCCGCCACGCCGCCCGCGGCGACGACGCCGACGAAGGCGAACTGCGATCCGCCGGTGAACATCAGCAGGCTGAGCACGCACGCCTGCCACACGTCCAGTCCCGACGCGACCGCCAGGGCACCGAACGACACGCCGTAGGCGCTCGTGGCGAGCGCAACGCCCACGGCCTCGCGCCACGCCGCGCGCGCGTCCGCTTCGTCGTTCACATCCGCCGCCTCATCCATCGACGTCACCACCGTTCAGCTCCGACACTCTCACGCGACGCCGCCGGGCACGGTGAACAACGCAGGAGTCCATGCGCGCGCATGGCGGCCGCGGCCCGGAAAACCGGGCGGCGTCCTCACCGCGCTCGAGAATCTCCGGCGTTGTTCACCGGCGCGCGATGTCGATGCGGAGATGGCGGCGCTGTGGCAGCGCGCTCACCGCTCGACGCGGCGGGTCAGGCGTTCGCGTCCTGGCGCTTGAGGCGGCTGGTCTGGCGGGCGCGCTCGGTCTGGTCGAGGATCACCTTGCGGATGCGCACGCGCTCGGGCGTGACCTCGACGCACTCGTCCTCACGGGCGAACTCCAGGCACTCCTCCAGCGAGAGCTGGCGCGGCGGGGTGAGCTTCTCGAGCTCGTCGGCGGTCGACGAGCGCATGTTGGTGAGCTTCTTCTCCTTGGTGATGTTCACATCCATGTCCTCGGAGCGGGTGTTCTCCCCCACGACCATGCCCTCGTACACCTCCTCGGTGGGCTGCACGAAGAACGACATGCGCTCCTGCAGGGCCATCATGGCGAACGGGGTGGCCACCCCTGCCCGGTCGGCGACGATGGAGCCGTTCTGTCGCGCGACGATCTGCCCCGCCCAGTCGTCATAGCCGTGCGAGATGGCGTTGGCGATGCCCGTGCCGCGGGTGACCGACAGGAATTCGGTGCGGAACCCGATGAGGCCGCGCGAGGGCACGACGAACTCCATCCGCACCCAACCGGTGCCGTGGTTGACCATCGTCTCCATGCGGCCCTTGCGACCGGCCATGAGCTGGGTGATGGCGCCGAGGTGCTCCTCGGGCGCGTCGATCGTCAGGTGCTCGTAAGGCTCCTGGACCTTGCCCTCCTCGCTCTTGCGCGTGACCACCTGGGGCTTGCCGACGGTGAGCTCGAAACCTTCGCGGCGCATGTTCTCCACGAGGATGGCCAGGGCGAGTTCCCCGCGCCCCTGCACCTCCCACGCGTCGGGCCGGCCGATGTCGACGACCTTGAGCGAGACGTTGCCGATCAGCTCGCGGTCCAGGCGGTCCTTCACCATGCGCGCGGTGAGCTTGTGTCCCTTGACCTTGCCGACCAGGGGCGAGGTGTTGGTGCCGATCGTCATCGAGATGGCGGGGTCGTCGACGGTGATCGCCTTGAGCGGGCGCACGTCGTCGGGGTCGGCGATCGTCTCGCCGATCGTGATGTCCTCGAACCCCGCGATCGCGACGATGTCGCCAGGGCCGGCCGACTCGGCAGGGTAGCGCTCGAGCGCACGGGTCTTCAGCAGCTCGGTGATGCGCGCGGTCGAGTGGGAGCCGTCGTGGCGCACCCACGCGACGGTCTGCCCCTTCTTCAGGGTGCCGTTGAACACGCGCAGCAGCGCGAGACGCCCGAGGAAGGGGCTCGAGTCGAGGTTCGTCACCCAGGCCTGCAGCGGAGCCTCGTCGTCGAAGCTCGGGGCCGGAACGTGCGCGAGGATCGCCTCGAAGAGCGGCTCGAGGTCGTCGTTGTCGGGCAGCTCGCCGTTCGCGGGTCGCGTGCGGGATGCCGCGCCGGCACGACCGGAGGCGTAGACCACGGGCACATCGAGCAGCGCGTCGACGTCGAGGTCGGGCACGTCGTCGGACATGTCGGACGCGAGGCCGAGCAGCAGGTCGTGCGCCTCCTCCTCGACCTCGGCGATCCGCGCGTCGGGACGGTCGGTCTTGTTCACCAGCAGGATGACCGGCAGCTTCGCCTCGAGCGCCTTGCGCAGCACGAAACGGGTCTGCGGAAGCGGCCCCTCCGAGGCATCCACGAGCAGGACGACGCCGTCGACCATCGACAGTCCGCGCTCGACCTCGCCGCCGAAGTCCGCGTGCCCGGGGGTGTCGATGACGTTGATGGTCACCGGCTCGTCGGTGTGGGCACCGTTGTAGGTGATCGCCGTGTTCTTGGCGAGGATCGTGATGCCCTTCTCACGCTCCAGGTCGTTGGAGTCCATCGCCCGCTCCTCGACGTGCGCGTGCTCCCCGAACGACCCGGTCTGGCGCAGCATCGCGTCCACGAGGGTCGTCTTACCGTGGTCGACGTGCGCGACGATCGCGACGTTGCGGAGGTCGGTGCGAAGGGCGTGCGCCATGAGGGGGTCCTTGCCGAGTGAGGGATGCGCCCGGAATCGAGCGCATCCCAGTCTACCGGCCTCCCGACCGACGGCCCGCGTCAGCCCCCGGTCACCCCCGACTGTCCGTGCCGGCGGCTGTCCGTCGCCTCGTTGAACTGCTGCGGCAGCGACGGGTCGGACGGCTGCGAAGGCACCCGCCCGGTCTCCGGAGCGCGCTCGCCGAGCAGGGCCGCACGTGCCGCGCGACGCTTGCGCTGCTCCTCGGGATCGGGCACCGGAACGGCGGCGATCAGGCGCCGGGTGTAGGGGTCGCGTGCGCCGCGGAGGATCTGGTCTCGCGTCCCGGTCTCGACGAGCTTGCCGTGGTTCATCACCGCGATGCGGTGCGCGAGGATGTCCACGACGGCGAGGTCGTGGCTGATGAACAGGCACGCGAACTTGAGCTCCTGCTGCAGCTCCTGGAGGAGGTCGAGGAAGCGCGCCTGCACCGAGACGTCGAGCGCCGAGGTGGGCTCGTCCGCGACGAGGAGTTCGGGAGCGAGAGCCAGTGCGCGGGCGATCCCGACGCGCTGACGCTGACCGCCGGACAGCTCGTGCGGGAAGCGGTTGCGATAGGACGCGGGCAACTCGACCTGGGAGAGCAGCGTCTCCACCCGACGGTCCAGCTCCTTGCCCTTGGCCTCCCCGGCCAGCAGGATCGGTTCGCCGATGGACTGCCCGATCGGCATGCGCGGGTTCAGCGACGACGCCGGGTCCTGGAAGACGATGCCGGTGCGACGACGGATGGCGAACAGCTCCTTCGCCGACGCGTCGGAGATGTCGGCGCCGACCGCGGTGAGCTTCCCCTCCGCGATCGGGAGCAGGCCGACCGCGGCCCGTCCGAGGGTCGTCTTGCCCGAGCCGGACTCGCCGACCAGACCCACGATCTCGCCGGGATAGACGTCCAGGTCGATGTGCTCGGCGGCGCGGAAGGCAGGGATGCGGCCGCGCTTGGGATACTCGATCGCGACGTCCTGGAAGGACAGCACCGGATCGAGACCCGCCTGCGAGGGCTCGACCTCGGTGGCACGCTCCCGGATGGCCGACACGACCGGCACGGCCGAGGTGTCGGTGCGCACCTCTTCTCCCTCGGAGGTGTCGGCATCCTCCAGCACGCCCAGGCCGAGGTGGGGCACGGAGGCCAGGAGCTGCCGCGTGTAGGGGTGCTTGGGGTCGTGGAAGATCTCGCCCACGGTTCCCGATTCGACGACGACGCCGTTCTTCATCACCATGATCCGGTCGGCGATGTCGGCGACCACACCCATGTCGTGGGTGATGAGGATGATCGCCGAGTCCAGCCGCTTGTGGAGGTTGCGCAGGAGGTCGAGGATCTCGGCCTGCACCGTGACGTCCAGGGCCGTCGTCGGCTCGTCCGCGATCAGCAGCAGCGGGTCGCACGAGATGGACTGCGCGATCATCGCGCGCTGGCGCTGCCCACCCGAGAGCTGGTGCGGATACTTGTTGAACGACTGCTCGGGGTTCGGCATCTCGACCATGCGCAGCAGCTCGATCGCGCGCTCCTTGGCCGCCGACGGAGCGATCGCGCGGTCGTGCGAGCGAAGCGCCTCACTGATCTGGAAGCCGATGGTGTACACCGGGTTCAGAGCGGTCATCGGCTCCTGGAAGATGACGGAGATCTCGTTGCCGCGGAGGGCGCGAAGCTCGCTCTCGTCGACGCCGCGCAGTTCCCTGCCCAGAAGCTTGATGGAGCCGGTGACGCGGGAGTTCTCCGGCAGCAGACCGAGCAGCGACATCGAGCTGGTGCTCTTGCCCGAACCCGACTCGCCGACGATCGCGAGCACCTCGCCGCGACGGACGACGTAGTTCATGTCGACGGCGGCCGGGTAGAACTCCCCCTCCACCCAGAACTCGACCCCGAGGTTGGACACCTCGAGAACGGTCTCGGGGAGACCCTGGTGCGCGTGCGCGGTGCTCGCGTGGATGCCCGAGGTGTCAGTCATTGCAGGATTCCGATCTGAGAAGCTTGAGGTCATGTCGTTTGAGGAAGTCGATTACCGCCCCGTGTTCGGTCGCGTGCTCGCCGTGATCATGGGGATCGTCTGCGCCGCGGGACTGGGCTCCCTCGTGTGGAGCGGGCCGGGTGATCTGCTGCGCTACGGCTGGCCGATCGCCCTGGTGGCGGTGGTGGCGTGGGCGCTGTTCTGGAGGCCCCGGCTGCACATCCAGGTGCACGGGATCACGGTGGTCAACCCGTTCCGCACCTTCTTCGTGCCGTGGCCGGCCATCCACGCGATCGACACACGCTACTCGCTGTCGCTGCAGACGGCGCGCCGTCGCGTGTCGGTGTGGGCGACGCCAGCGCCCGGTCGCCATCGGCTCTTCGGCCTGTCTCGTGCCGACTTCGACGGCGTCTCCGCGTCGGCGCGAGGCGCGCACGGGAGCCTGCGACCGAGTGACGCCTCGAGCGTCCCCAGCGGCAACCTCGCGCAGGTGATCCGTCAGCACTGGGACCGCCTCGAGTCCGAGGGGGCCTTCGCCCACGGGGAGGACCCGGAGGCCGCGACGGTGACGTGGCACTGGGCGAGCCTGACCACCGTCGCGCTCCTTGCGGCCGCGACGGTGATCGGTCTGATGGTCTGAGCGCACGTCATCGCTCCGGGTCGAGCGGCTCGTGCCGTCCGTCACCGGGCTCCTCGGGGCGGGGATCGTGATAGTTGGTCACATCTCCCGTGAACACGGCTTCGCCGCCGACGGTCACGGTGTGCTGCTCGCCACCCTCCGAGCCGGCGGCCCCGGCGGCGACGGGCGCCACCGGTCCCCCGGCGCGACCGGCACGAGCCATCGCCCGCTCGCTCGGCATCTTCTTCTGACGCGGGTCGAAGGCGTCACGCAGTCCGTCGCCGATGAAGTTGATGCACAGCGCGATCGCGATGATGAACAGGCCCGGCCACCAGAACAGCCACGGCCGTGTCGAGAAGGCGGCCTGATTGTCCGACACGAGCTTTCCGAGCGACGTGTCCGGCGACTGCACACCGAAGCCGAGGAAGCTCAGCGCCGACTCGAGGAGGATGGCACCGGCCATCAGCAGCGTCGCGTTGACGACGATCACGCCGACGGCGTTGGGAAGGATGTGGCGGAAGATGATCCGCCGGTCCCGCGCACCCGAAACCCGCGCCGCGTCGACGAACTCGCGCTCGCGCAGGCTCAGGAACTCGCCTCGCACCAGGCGCGCCATCGACGTCCACGCGAACAGGCCGATCACGACGCCGAGCACCGCGGCGCCGAGGTTGCCGAACGCGTTGCCGAGCACCGAGCCGATCACGATGAGCGGAATGGTGATGACGATGTCGGTGAAGCGCATCAGGACCGAGTCGGTGGCCTTGCGGTAGTAGCCCGCGAGCGCACCGATGACGACACCGATGACGGTCGCCACGACTCCGGCGATGACCATCACCATGATCGACTGCTGCGCACCGCGCATGACGACGGCGAAGATGTCGCGGCCGACCTCGTCCTGACCGAAGGGGTGGTCGCCGAACTGGATGCCCGCGCCCCCGAGGAACTCGGGGAGCAGGCTCATCGTCGGGCGACCGCCGTTCTCGACGGCGGGGATCTCGGTCCAGTCGTACTGCCACCAACCGGGGATCCGGAGCCCCCACAGGGTCACCCCGACGGAGGTGAAGGCGAGCAGCACGATGAAGATGAGCACGACCATGGCCGCGAGCGCGCCGCGATGGCGGAAGAACCGCCGACGGACGATCTGCCCCTGGCTGAGGCCCTCGGTCTCCTTCTGCTCGATGGAGACCTCGGCGCGAGCTTCCTTCTCGCTGACGTTGTCGTTCTTCGTGGTGTTCACGGGTCAGCCCACCTTGATCCTGGGGTCGAGCGCGGCGTACACGAGGTCGGCGACCAGGTTGAACAGCACGGCCAGCGCTCCGGTGACGACGAAGAAGGCCATCACGGGGTTGGGGTCGACGGCGTTGAGCCCGTCGACGAAGAGGCGTCCCATCCCGGTCCAGCCGAAGACGGTCTCGGTGATCACCGCGCCGCCGACGATCGCTCCCACATCGAACGCGATGATCGTCGTGATCGGGATGAGGGCGTTGCGGAAAGCGTGGCGGACCACGACGGTGCGCTGCGTGAGGCCCTTCGCCTTCGCGGTGCGGATGTAGTCCTGGTTCATCACTTCGAGCAGGCTCGCGCGCGAGTAGCGGGTGTAGCTCGCGAACGACACGAGGATGATCGCGATCGTGGGCAGCAGCAGGTGCGTGAACAGGTCGATCCCCTGCACCCAGAAGTTGCCGCCGAGACCCGGGGTCGACGCGCCGACGGTGGCGATCGGACGGCCTCGGATGCGGCTGGAATTGGAGTAGGCCTCCCAGTACTGCATGTACTTCTCGAGGGCGATGAAGGCGGCAACGAGCACACCGGTCAGGGCAGCCGTGCGCACCACCGGTCCGCGATCGGCGCCGCCCAGGAACCAGCCGACCGCGCCGCAGACGAGCACCGTGGCGACCGCGTAGACGACGAACAGTCCGAGGGTCATCCCGTTCAGGAGGGAGGTCATCATCGGGTAGTAGAGGGCGATGCCGGCCCCGGCGATGCCGAGGGCCACGTACAGGGCACGGCGGTTCTGCAGTCCGGTGGACACCGCTGTCACACCGAAGGCGATCCCGATCGCGAGCGCGCTGTAGACGACGATGCCGATGCTCGGGTCGGAGAACCAGCGAGTAAGCGACAGGTAGGTCATCACGGCCCCGGTCGCCAGCGCGCTGATGCCGAAGATGATCAGCCGGCGCTTCCAGGTGCCGCCGATGACGGACATCCACAGCAGACCCGCCAGCAGCGAGACGACGATGATGACGGGTATCGCGAACGTGGGGTCGGCGAGCCAGTTGTTGATCTCGATGGCGCCGTACTGCTTGAGGAGCACCGCGACCCAGAAGATCGGAAGCGAGAAGAAGAGGAAGGAGAGGAAGGTGACGAAGTAGTCGAAGCCGCTGTACTGGCGCAGGGCGGAGACGATGCCGACCGAGATGCCGAGCACGATGGCGACGATCGTCGCGGTCGTGACGAGAGTCAGCGTCGCGGTGATGGCGTTGCCGAGGAGCGCGTTGACGGGCTGACCCTGCACGCTGACGCCGAAGTCACCGCGGAAGATTCCCCCGAGCCAGAGGAAGTAGCGCAGCGGCGGGGGCACGTCGAGGTTGAGAAGCCGCGTGCGGGACTCGATGAGTTCCGCCTTGTTCGGGGCGTTGGACTGCCTGAGCTCGTCGAGGGGATCACCCGCGAACGAGGTCAGGATGTACATGAGGAAGGTCGCGGCGAAGAGCACGAAGATGGACGCGATCAGTCGCCGGATGATGAATGAAGCCATGGTGTGGCTGCCTGCCTATCGGTCTGTCAGCACAAGCGTGCGGCCCGGGGGCTCCCCGAGCCGCACGCTCGATCACTGAGAAGTGTACGTGCGGGCGGCGGGCCTCGGCCCGCGCCCACCCGGTCCGCCGCGACCGTCAGGCCGCGGCGAACCGGTGCGGATCACTCCTCGGTGGCGCTGTCGGTGACTGCCCAGTCCCAGGCGTTCCAGAAGATCGTCGGGGCGAGGATCGACGGGTCGATGTTCTCCACGCGATCGCTGAAGGCCGTGACCTCAGGGAACTGGTAGATCGTCACGCCGTAGAAGTCCTCCCACAGCAGGCGGTCCATCTCGACCTGAAGATCGATCTGCTCCTGCGGGTCGAAGGCGACGTTCAGCTGCGAGATGATGCTGTCGACCTCCTCGTTGGAGTAGAAGTTCAGGTTGTTGATGCCGTTGGTGACGAAGGTCGGCAGCGAGTTGGTGACGCCCAGGCTCGTGGACTGCCATCCGAACAGCGACGCGTCGTAGGCGCCGGGCGTTCCGAGCAGACCGCCCCACTCCTCCGAACCGCAGTCGGTGACATCGAAGCCGGCCTCGTTGGCCGACGCCTGGATGAGCGCGAACTCGTTGACGCGGCGCGGGTTGTTCGAGGCGTAGAGGATGCAGACCGAGGTGTCGGTGACACCCGACTCCTCGAGCAGCTGACGCGCGCCCTCGATGTCGACCTCGGCGTAGTCGGCCGACGTGTTGTTCGCGGCGGACTCGTCGTAGCCCTCGGCGCCCGGAACGAACAGCTGCGAGTCGCGCAGGATCGCGTCGTCGCCGATGATCGGCTTGATCAGCGTGTCGACGATCTCCTGTCGCGGAACCGTCATCATGAACGCCTCGCGCACCTGCGGGTTGCTGAAGATGTTCTCGGGGTTCTTGCCGTTGTCGAACTGCAGGTCGACGTGCTCGTACGTGCCGCCGAGACCGGTGGTGACGGTGATGCCGTCGATCGCCTCGAGCGCCGTCGTGATGTCGGCGGTCGCCTGCGGCTGGATGATGTCGACGTCACCGTTCTCCAGCGCCTGCACCGCGGCGAGCGGGTCGGGGATGAAGCGGATGGTGATCTCTTCGATGTTCGGCGAGTTGTCACCGGAGTACTCGGGGTTCGCGGTGAGGGTGACGTACTGGTCGGCGACGTAGTCGCTGATCATGTACGGGCCGCTCGCGGTCACGAGGTCGGTGTCCTCGGGCATCTCGGTGAAGTTGAAGCCCGAGTTCCAGAAGGAGGCCATCGGCGCAAGGGCGGCGGCGTCCTCGGACTCGATCGCGTCGAGGACGGCCTGCTTGGCCTCGTCGGCGTCCTCGATGTCGAGGGACTTCTCGGCGATGATGTGGGCCGGGAGCGGGGACGCGAAGACGAGGTCCCAGTCCACGAACGGCTCGTTGAACGTCATCGTGATCGACCGGCCGTCGTCGCCGATCTCCGGGGTCTCCGTGACCAGGCCCATGCCCGAGTCGGGAGTGGCACCCGAGTCGAAGTAGACGACATCGGTCGGGAACGCGTCGGTGAATTCACCGGTGTCGGGGTCGACGAAGTCGTTCGGGTCGAAGTCCGGCGTGTCCAGCGCGCGCGAGAGCGCGGCCCAGTTCAGCATCAGGTCGGCGGCGTCCACAGGAGTGCCGTCGGACCAGTTGACGCCCTCGGCGACGGTGTAGGTGACCGTCAGCGGGTCTTCCGACACCAGCTCGTAGGTGCCGAACGAGGTGTTCTGCACGAGCTCCGGGGTGTTGTTGTAGTAGTTGAACCCGTCGAGCACCAAGTAGTTGATGTTGTTGTTCGCCGTGGCGTTTCCGAACGACGTGTTGCCGTTCATCGAATAGAACGCCTGGTTCCATGCGGCGGTGATGGATGATCCCTCGACCAGACCCGAGTCGCCGCTGTCGCCGCCGGGCGCGCAGCCCGAAACCACCAGGGCTCCGACCGCGGTGAGGCCCACCGCCGTCGCGAAGCGCTTGATTCTCACTATTCCTCCTGTGCAGGTTTATGCGCCTGACCCCGGGTATGACCCGGCTCAGGCGCGGATGGGAAAACCCTAAGCACGGGGTGGGAGATGGTCAAAACATCCTTGGCAAACGTTACAGAGCCTTAACTCAAGGCGACCGGAATGTGACAATCTGACAACGTGACGTCGTCCCCCGCCCCCGACTCTGCACGTTTCGGCAACGCTCGCACGTGGTGGGAGATCGGTCTGGTCCTCGCCGTGACGGTGGGACAGTCCGCCGTCTACAGCCTGCTCACGCTCGTGCGTCGCCTCCTTGTCGAGACTCCGCTCGGGCAGCAGGAGGCGCAGCTGAACACTGCGCGCGACGACCTCGCGCTGTGGGATGCCCTCTATCGGCTGCTCGACCTCTTCTTCGATCTCGCCCTGGTCGCGCTCGTGATCTACCTGCTGTGGGAACCCGGGAAGAGCGCTCTGCGCCGGATCGGCCTGGACTTTTCCCGCTTCGGCGGCGACCTCGGCCGCGGAGTGCTCCTGACGGCCGCGATCGGCATCCCCGGGCTGGCGCTCTACGCCGCCGGACGCGCCCTCGGTGTCACCGTCTCGGTGGTGGCCTCGCCCCTCGACGCGGCATGGTGGACGATCCCGCTCCTCGCCCTGTCAGCGCTCCGGGCGGGACTGACCGAGGAGGTCATCTTCATCGGCTACCTCTTCGATCGGCTGCGGCGTGTGGGGTGGTCGACGTGGACGATCATCCTCTCGACCGCCGCCCTCCGCGGCGCGTACCACGCCTACCAGGGCTTCGGAGCGATCGTCGGGAACATCGCGATGGGTGTCGTCTTCGGCTGGTGCTACCACCGCTGGGGTCGCGTCATGCCTCTCGTGATCGCCCACACGCTGCTCGACGTCGTCGCCTTCGTCGGCTATCCGCTGGCCGTCGCCCTTTGGCCGGCCCTCTTCTGACCCCCGACCGCCGAGACCCGGGTGTCGGACGCGAACCCGGGTCTCGCAACGGGGTCAGGCGAAGGCCTCGGGCGGCGGGCAGGCGCACACGAGATTGCGATCGCCGTAGGCCTGGTCGATGCGACGCACCGGCGGCCAGTACTTCGTGCGCACGAGGCTGCGCACCGGGAAGACCGCGGTCTCCCGGGAGTAGGGATGCGGCCAATCGGCCGCGGCGATCGATGCCGCCGTGTGCGGGGCGTTCACGAGGGGGTTGTCGCCGACCGGCCACTCCCCCGTCGCGACGCGGTCCGCCTCGCCCTTGATCGCGATCATCGCCTCGACGAACCGGTCGAGCTCCGCAAGGTCTTCCGACTCGGTCGGCTCGACCATGAGGGTGCCCGCCACCGGGAACGACATCGTCGGGGCGTGGAAGCCGTAGTCGATGAGTCGCTTGGCGACATCGTCGACCGTGATGCCCGTCGACTCCCGCAGCGGCCGGAGGTCGAGGATGCACTCGTGGGCGACGAGGCCGTTCTCCCCGGCGTAGAGCACCGGGAAGTGGTCCTTCAGCCGCGCCGCGATGTAGTTCGCCGCCAGCACCGCCGACGCCGTGGCCTCGGTGAGCCCCCGCGTTCCCATGAGGCGCACGTACGCCCACGAGATCGGCAGGATCGACGCCGAACCGTACGGCGCCGCGGAGACGGGGCCGCCGTCGAACGCGTGCCCACCGGCATGCTCCGCCCGCTGCGCCTGCGGGTGCGACGGCAGGAAGGGGGCGAGATGGGCTTTCGCGGCGACGGGTCCGACGCCCGGACCGCCGCCGCCGTGCGGGATCGCGAAGGTCTTGTGCAGATTCAGGTGCGAAACGTCGCCGCCGAGGTCTCCGAAGCGGGCGAACCCCAGCAGGGCGTTGAGGTTCGCGCCGTCGACGTAGACCTGACCGCCGGCGTCGTGCACCGCCCGTGTGATCTCGATGACGTCGTGCTCGTAGACCCCGTGCGTCGACGGATAGGTGATCATGAGCGCCGACAGCTCGTCCCGGTGCGCCTCCACCTTCGAGCGCAGATCGTCGAGGTCGATGTTGCCGGCCTCATCGCACGCCACCACGACGACCCGCATGCCCGCCAGCACCGCCGACGCGGCGTTGGTCCCGTGTGCCGACGACGGGATGAGGCACACCGCGCGCCGATCGTCACCGCGCGAGCGGTGGTAGCCGCGGATCGCGAGGAGGCCGGCGAGCTCGCCCTGCGATCCCGCGTTCGGCTGCAGCGAGACGGCGTCGTAGCCCGTCAGGTCGGCGAGCCACTGCTCGAGCTGCGTGACGAGGTCGAGGTATCCCGTCACGTGCTCGGCAGGCGCGAACGGATGCATCCGCGCGAACTCGGGCCAGGACACCGCGGCCATCTCGGTGGCGGCGTTGAGCTTCATGGTGCACGACCCGAGCGGGATCATCCCGCGATCGAGGGCGTAGTCACGGTCGGCGAGCTGCTTGAGGTACCGCATCATGGCGGTCTCGGAGTGGTGGGTGGTGAACACCGGATGCGTGAGGCAGTCGTCCGTGCGCCGCAGCGCCGCCGGGAAGGACTGCGCCGCGGCCGTGCCGACAGGCCCGCCGGCGGGCGCCGCCCCGGCGTCATCCGCGCCCCCGAACGCCGCCAGGAGGTCCTCGACGATCCCGCGCGTCGACGCCGAGACCTCATCGAAGCTCACCCCGACGGTGCCCTCGTCCACCCGGCGAAGCAGGATGCCGCGCGCGCGGGCGGCGTCGATCACGGCGTCGGCGTTCGCCACCCTCACCTGGATCGTGTCGAAGAACGATTCGGCGAGCACCGGCAGCCCCCGCGCCGTGAGCGCGTCGGCGACGAGCGTCGCCTGCCCGTGCACCGACCGGGCGATCGCACGCAGGCCCTCGGGGCCGTGGTAGACGGCGTACATCGCCGCCATGACCGCCAGCAGCACCTGCGCGGTGCAGATGTTCGACGTCGCCTTCTCTCGACGGATGTGCTGCTCGCGCGTCTGCAGGGACAGGCGGTAGGCGGGGGCGCCGTCGGCGTCCTGCGACACGCCGACGAGGCGTCCGGGAAGCTGACGCTCCAGGCCGGAACGCACCGCCATGTAGCCGGCGTGCGGCCCGCCGAAGCCCATGGGCACGCCGAATCGCTGGGTGGTCCCCACGGCGATGTCGGCCCCGAGCGAGCCGGGCGAGCGCAGCAGGGTGAGCGCGAGCAGGTCGGCGGCGACGACGACGCGACCGCCGGCATCCTTCACCGCGGCGATGACCTCGGCGGGGTCCCACACCTGCCCGGAGGCTCCGGGGTACTGGATGAAGGCGCCGAACGCGTCACCGTCGACCGAGGCGCCTGCGGTGAAGTCGACCGGGCGCAGCTCGATCCCGAGCGCCGCGGCGCGGTGAGCGAGGAGAGCGTGCGTCTGCGGCAGCGCGTCGGCGTCGACCAGAAAGACGTTCGAGGGGCTCTTCGACGCGCGTCGCGCGACGAGCATGCCCTCCACGACCGCGGTCGATTCGTCCAGCATCGATGCGTTCGCCGTGTCGAGCCCGGTGAGATCGGTCACCATCGTCTGGAAGGTGATGAGCGCCTCCAGCCGCCCCTGGGAGATCTCGGGCTGATAGGGGGTGTAGGCGGTGTACCACGACGGGTTCTCGAACACGTTGCGTGCGATGACCGCGGGGGTGTGGGTGTCGTGGTAGCCGAGCCCGATCATCGATCGCGCGACGGTGTTGCCGTCGGCGAGGGTGCGCAGCTCGGCGAGCGCTTCGGCCTCGGTGGCGGCCTCGAGGTGCAGGCCGGCTCCGTCGGCGAGACGGATGGACGCCGGAACGGCCGCCTCCAGGAGAGCGGCGGTGTCGGCGTAGCCGATCGTGTCGAGCATGACCCGCTGGGCGGCACCGTCCGTGCCGATATGGCGGGCGGCGAAGGCCGCGGCTCCGCCCGTCACGCCTGCCCGCCGGTGAGCTTCGCGTACGCCTCGTGGTCGAGGAGTCCGTCGACGGCGGCCGGGTCGACGGTGAGCTTGATGAGCCACCCCTGGCCGAAGGGGTCGGAGTTCACCAGCGACGGATCGTCCACGGCGGCGTCGTTGACGGCCGAGACGGTTCCCGTCAGCGGCGCGTACAGTTCTCCGACCGACTTGGTCGATTCGATCTCGCCGCAGACGGCATCCGCGGAGACCTCGGATCCCACACCGGGCAGTTCGACGAAGACGATGTCGCCGAGCTTCTCGGCGGCGAAGGCGGTGATGCCGATGGTCGCGGTGTCGCCGTCCAGGGCGATCCATTCGTGCTCGGCGGTGTACTTCAGGGCGGTGGTGTCGGTCATCGGTTCCTCCGGTAGAAGGGCAGGGCGGTCACGGTCGCGGGGATGCGGGTCCCCCGCACGTCGAGGGCGAGGGCTGTTCCGGGCTCTGCCTGGGCGGGGTCGACGAAGGCCATCGCGATCGGATGGCCGAGCGTGGGGCTCAGGGCGCCGCTGGTGACCTCGCCGACGATGTCGTCTCCGGCCAGTACGGCGTAGCCCGCACGAGCGGCCCGGCGGCCCCCGGAGACGAGCCCCACGAGCACCCGCGCCGCCGGGTCCTGGGCCTCGGCGAGCGCTGCCTTTCCGACGAAGTCGTCTTTGCCCATCGCGACGACGCGGCCGAGCCCGGCCTGAGCGGGACGGACATGGCGGCCGAGCTCGTGGCCGTAGAGCGGCATGCCCGCTTCGAGGCGAAGGGTGTCGCGCGCGGCGAGTCCCGCCGGAATGAGCCCTTGGGGCTCTCCCGCCTCCAGGACGGCGTCCCACAGCGCAGGCGCGGCGTCGGCGGCGATCAGGAGTTCGAATCCGTCTTCGCCGGTGTAGCCGGTGCGGCAGACGACGACGGTCGTGCCCGCGAACGCCGCTCCGCGTGCCGCGTAGGAGCCGAGATCCGCGACCGCCCACTCCTCGGGCACGCCGTCGCGTCCGACCGGCGGCGCGACGAGCTCGAGTCCGCTCACGTCGGCGAGGATCTGCGCGGCCCGGGGACCTTGGAGGGCGATCAGCGCAGAGACGTCGGAGACGTCTTCCACGCGGGGCTGGGCTCCGGCGACGAACGCGAACGAACCACTCTCGTCGGCGGCGCTCGCCGGAGTGGGTGCCGGGAAAGCGCGCAGCCGCTCGTCGAGCGCACTGCCGACCGCGTCGCGGTTGCCGGCGTTGGCGATGACGAGGAACCACTCCTCACCGAGGCGATAGACGATGACGTCGTCGACGATGCCGCCCGATTCGGTCAGGACGAGTGAGTAGGTGGCCTTGCCGATCGGGAGCGCCGAGAACCGACCCGCGAGGGCGTCGTCGAGGAAATCGCCGGCGCGGGGGCCGGTCACGAGGAATTCCGCCATGTGCGAGATGTCGAACAGGCCCGCCGCTTCGCGCACCGCGCGGTGCTCGGCGAGATCCGACGAGTAGCGCACCGGCATGAGCCATCCGCCGAAGTCGGTGAAGGAGGCGCCGAGTGCCTGGTGGCGCGTGTGCAGCGCCGTGGTGCGGGGGTCGGTCATGAGTTCTCCCGGTCCGGTCGGGCATCCGTTCGGACGAGCGGATGTGAACTCCCCCTCTGTCATGGGCCTGAGAGATTCGTCGAGGCACGGATGCCCGGACTTTCACCATCGGCGGACCCCGCGTGCAGGGTCGCTTTCCAGAGTCGGCCAGATCGGAGCGGTACGCATTACCTGAGAGATTGGCGGGGAGGCTTGCTCCTTCGGTGCCCGGTCACCCGGGGCTCTCCCGACCCGATCGTCGGCCTGTGTTGACGTGTCCGACCAGCATAGCCAGTCGGTCGAGACGGGGAACAGTCTTTCGCCGGAGTGGCGCGGCCTGCGATCAGCTCGTGCAGTCGCCGGAGGAGACCGGGTCCGTCAGACCCGGAGCGGCGGCGGCGACGTCGACGAGCTCCGTGTTGGTCGCGGCATAGCCGCGGGTGTCGTCGTTCTGCCCACGTGCGAAGACGATGCCCACGACGACCCCGTCACCGGTGAGCACCGGTCCGCCGGAATTGCCGGGACGCACGAGCGCCTCGAGGGTGTAGATCTCCCGGGGCTCGGACCGGTCGGAGTAGATGTCCGGGACCGGAACGGTGCCGGTGGAGAGCACCTGCGCGTTGTTCTGGGTGAAGGGCCCGCCCAGCGGGTAGCCCTGCACGACGGCGGCGGACCCGGGAGTGAGCACGTCGCCGAGCGCCAGCGGCTCGGCATCGAGCCCGTCGACGGCGATCACGGCGATGTCGTCGACGGCGTCGAAGTACACGACACGACCGGCGAGCGCTTGGCCGCCGGGGAGCTGCACGAGCGGCTCGTCGACCCCCGCGATCACGTGTGCGTTCGTGACGACGCGATCGGCGGCGATGACGAACCCGCTCCCGGTGGAGCTCGTGCCGCACGCATACGCGGTGCCGGAGACGCGCGCGACGGATGCCGCCGCGGTGGCGAGTTCGGGGTCGTCGAGGGCGATCGGCGGCTCCGTCGCCTCCGCCTGCGGCGCAAGCAGCTCCCCCAACCGGGGGATGCCGTCATCCAGCACGATCGCGCGAAGCTGTGCCATCGCCTGCGACACCGGCGTCGGCGTGTAGCGATCGATCGTCTGCAGCACCTGCGAGGATCCGACCGCCGGAGCGAGCATCGGCGCGCCGGTGGCGGTGACGCTCGCGCCGATGAGGGACAGGGCGAGGGCGGTGGCCACCACGCCGGCGGCCGCCCCGAGCAGCCGGTCGATGATGCGCAGCGGCGTGCGGTCGACGCCGGAGCGGATCCTGCCGGCGATGCCCGCGCCGATCGCCGTCCCGCCGAGCACCAGAACGAGGGCGAGCCCCACGACGACGAGCGAGCGCCACTCGGGATAGGGCCACGCATCGTTGACCAGGGGCACGAGCCACCACGCCGCGAGCACGCCGACGACCAGGCCGATGAGGGAGCCGAGACTGGCGATGAAGCCGCGCACGGCGCCCACGATCAACGCGATGACGAGCATCACGATCAGCACGATGTCCAGCAGCAGCACGAGTCCTCCCCCTCGCACCCTAGACGCCACAGCTATGAGACCGCCGGGCGGTGCCGACGGAGCCGCGGTTGGACTTCTGGTTCCATCGACACTAAGATCGGTCGCGGAGGTAATGGTCATGGTGACACGAAGTTCCGAGACCGGTGATGACGTCACGCGCGTCGCCGTCTCGACGGTCATCTTCACCGTGCGCCGTCGCGGCGACGCGATCTCGCTCAGCCTGCCTCTGGTGCGCCGCACCCGCGATCCCCACGAAGGACGGTGGGCGCTCCCCGGAGGGTGGCTCGACATCTCCGAGGGGCTGGATGCCGCCGCATCGCGGACGCTCGCCGAGACCACCGGTCTCCAGCCGAGCTACCTCGAGCAGCTCTACGCCTTCGGCGACGTCGACCGCTCCCCCGGCCGCGTCGTCTCGATCATCTACTGGGCGCTGCTGCGCCAAGACGACGTGGATGCGCAGCTGGCCGCCCACGCCGCGGCCGGCGACGCTCCCGAGAACGTCGCGTGGTTCGATGCGACGGACCTGCCACGGCTCGCCTTCGACCACAACGAGATCGTCGACTACGCGCTGTGGCGCCTGCGCAACAAGGTCGGCTACAGCCGCATCGCGCACGGCCTCCTCGCGGACGAGTTCACCCTCGCGGAACTGCGCGAGGTCTACGAGGCGATCCTGCGCCGGCGCCTGGACCCCGCGAACTTCCGGCGTCAGGCCGAGGGCTCGGGAACGCTCATCCCGACCGAGCGGTTCCGCACCGGAAGCCACCGCCCCGCCCGCCTCTACCGCTACAACCGCGACGTCGAGCTGGCCGATCGCGGGCCGCTCGGCGCGCGCATCTGACCGCCACCATCGAGAGAAGAGAGGACGCCATGGCCGCCACCCCCGTCACGCTGCAGCCCCGTCCCACCGACGCTTCCGTCGACCACCTCATCCAGCGCATCGTCGCCGGCTCCGACCCTGCCGACACGTGCTCGACAGACCTCGCCGACGGCCCGTGGGAGATCGATACCCGACCCGGCTACGGCCCCGGCGCGTCGATGGGCGACGTGATCCCCACCGGCGCGCCCCGGCAGGGCGAGCTGCCCGCCGAGTACCGCGAGGCGAGCGACGCCGAGCTCGACGCACGCATCCGCGCCGCCAAGGACACGCTCGGAGACCGCGTCGTCGTGCTCGGGCACTTCTATCAGCGCGAAGAGGTCGTCACCCACGCGGACTACGTCGGCGACTCCTTCCAGCTCGCGAACGCCGCGCTGGAGCACCCCGATGCCGAGGCGATCGTCTTCTGCGGCGTGCACTTCATGGCCGAGACCGCCGACCTGCTGTCCGGGCCGGAGCAGGCGGTCATCCTCCCGAACCTCGCGGCGGGCTGCTCCATGGCCGACATGGCCGACATCGACCAGGTCGAGGAGTGCTGGGAGCAGCTCGAAGAGGTCTATGGAGACATGGCCGCCGTCGATTCGGACGGCCGCGTGCCGGTCATCCCCGTCACGTACATGAACTCCTCCGCCGCCATCAAGGGCTTCGTCGGCCGCCACGGGGGGATCGTGTGCACGTCCTCGAACGCGCGCACCGTGCTGGAGTGGGCGTTCGAGCGCGGACGCCGCGTGCTCTTCTTCCCCGACCAGCACCTCGGACGTAACACCGCGAAGGCGATGGGCGTGCCCCTCGAACAGATGCCCATGTGGAATCCGAACCGACCGCTCGGCGGCTCGGACGAGGGCACGCTCGACGCCGCCCGCGTCATCCTGTGGCACGGATTCTGCTCGGTGCATCGGCGCTTCACCGTCGACCAGATCGACAAGGCACGCGCGGAGCACCCCGGGGTGCGCGTCATCGTGCATCCGGAGTGCCCCATGGCCGTCGTCGACGCCGCCGACGAGTCGGGATCGACGGACTACATCCGCAAGGCCATCCGGGCGGCCGCGGAGCCGACGACCTTCGCCATCGGCACCGAGATCAACCTCGTGCAGCGGCTCGCCGCGGAGCACCCGCAGCACACGATCTTCTGCCTCGACCCGGTGGTCTGCCCGTGCTCGACCATGTACCGCATCCACCCGGGATATCTCGCGTGGACGCTCGAGGGCCTTGTCGCCGGGCGCGTTGAGAACCGCATCACGGTGCCGGCCGAGGTGGCCGATCCCGCGCGTGTCGCGCTCGAACGGATGCTCGCCGCCAAGCCCCCGGCGGCGTGAGGTGAGACCCGTGCGAACCCTCGTCGTGGTCGGGAGCGGAATCGCCGGCCTCACCGCCGCCCTGCACAGCGCCGCGCGCGGCATCGAGGTCACCGTCGTGACCAAGAGCGCACTCGACGACACGGCGACCGCGTGGGCGCAGGGCGGCATCGCCGCCGTGACGTTCCCCGACGACAGCGTCGACGCGCACGTCGCCGACACGCTGACCGCCGCCGCGGGGCTCGGCGACCCGAGCGCGGCGCGGATCGTGGCCGAGTCCGGAGCATCGGCGATCGCGGAGCTGGTGGCACGCGGGGTCGTCTTCGACACCGACGACACCGGACGCTTCGTCCGCGGTCTCGAGGCCGCGCACTCCTCCGCGCGGGTCATCCATGCCGGCGGCGACGCAACCGGTCGCGAGATCCAGCGTGCCCTGTCGGCGATGGTGCGACGAACGCCCGGGATCGCCGTGCGGGAGCACTGCTTCGCCGCCGACATCGTCATCGAGCATGGCCGCGCATGCGGCGTGACGATCCGCGACGGCGAGGTCCTGACCGCCGATGCCGTCGTCCTCGCCACCGGTGGCGCGGGGCACCTCTTCTCGCACACGACCAATCCTCGTATCGCGACCGGCGATGGCATCGCCATGGCCCTGCGCGCCGGGGCGGCCGTCGCCGATCTGGAGTTCGTGCAGTTCCACCCCACCGTGCTCGCTGCGCCCGAGCCGTTCCTGGTGTCGGAAGCCGTCCGTGGCGAGGGCGCCGTGCTCATCGACGACACCGGACGCCGCTTCGCCCTGGACGCTCATCCCGACGGCGAGCTCGCCCCCCGCGATGTCGTCGCCCGTGCAATCGCCGACGCGATGATGCGGCAGGGCGGGCGGCCCGTGCATCTCGACGCCACCGGTCTCCGTCACGATGCCGACGCCCTTACCGCCTTCCTCGCGGCCCGCTTCCCCACGATCGACCGCGCCGTGCGAGCGGCCGGAATCGACTGGTCGCGGACGCCGATCCCGGTAACGCCGGCGGCCCACTACCTGATGGGCGGCGTCGTCACCGACCTCGACGGCCGCACGAGCGTTCCGGGTCTGATGGCCGCGGGTGAGACGGCACGGACCGGACTGCACGGCGCGAACCGGCTGGCCTCCAATTCGCTTCTCGAAGGGGTGGTGTTCGGTGCGCGGGTGGCAGCCGCAGCCGACGCGGGCAGCCGGTCCGGCATCACAGCGTCCCGCGCGACCCCGCCGGTAGCCGCAGCACTTCCCGCACGGAACACGGGAGCTCCGACGACGCCGTTCACCCGCGCCGCCCTGCAGGATCTGATGTGGCGACACGCCGGACTCCTCCGCGACGGCGAGGGTCTCCGTCAGGCCGCGGAGACGGTCGCAGCATGGCGGAGTGCCCGGCCGGAGACCGCGGCGAACGACTCCGGTGCCGAAGACGACAACCTGCTGCTGGTCGCCGAGCACATGCTCGCGGCGGCATCCGCCCGTACCGGCTCGGTCGGTGCCCACGTCCGCATCGATGAGCCGAACGCCGGTCCGTCCGCGCACCGCTCCCCCGCCCTGATCGGAGCCCCATGCTGACCCGCCGTGTGATCGACCGGATCGTCGAGGCCGCACTCGACGAAGACGCGCCCTGGGGCGACCTGACCAGCGAGACCCTGATCCCCGAAGACGCCGTCGCCCGCGCAGAGTTGACCTCGCGTGAGCCGGGCGTCTTCGCCGGCGGCACCGTCTTCGCAGCGGCGTTCCGACTCACCGACCCGTCGATCGACGTCGACGTGCGCTACGCGGACGGTGAAGCGTTCGCGGCGCGACGCACGCTCGCGGTGGTCACCGGAGCGGCGCGCGCCGTGCTCACGGCCGAACGGGTGGGTCTGAATTTCGTGCAGCGGATGTCGGGGATCGCCACCCTCACCGCCCGGTACGTCGCCGAGGTCGCGCACACGGGCGCGCGCATCGCCGACACGCGCAAGACCACGCCGCTCCTGCGCACCTTCGAGCGTCACGCGGTTCGCTGCGGCGGCGGCCACAACCATCGCACATCGCTCAGCGACGCCGTGATGGTCAAGGACAACCATCTGGCGGTCCTGAAGGACCGGGGCGTCTCCGTCACCGCGGCCCTGAACGGTGCCATAGCGCGGCTTCCCCACACGACCCACGTCGAGGTCGAGGTCGACCGGCTCGACCAGCTCGACGCAGTCCTCGCGGCCGGTGTGGGCACGATCATGCTCGACAACTTCTCCCTCGACGATCTGCGCGCCGGCGTGCAGCGGATCGGCGGCGCAGCGATCGTGGAGGCGTCGGGAGGGGTCTCGCTCGAGCAGGTGCGCGCGATCGCCGAGACCGGCGTCGACGTCATCTCTGTGGGAGCTCTCACGCACTCAGCCCGCGCTCTCGACCTCGGCCTGGACATCCGGGTCGCGGCATCGGAGGCGTGAGGAGGTGTCGGGCCTCTACCTGGACAACGCCGCCACGACACCGGTGCGGCGTGAGGTGCTCGAGGCGATGTCGCCCTTTCTCACCTCGGCATACGGCAACCCCTCCAGCCACCACACCGTCGGCGAGCAAGCCGCGGCGGCGCTCGACGACGCCCGGCGCCGCGTGGCGCGGGTACTCGGCGTGCGGCCCGGCGACATCGTGTTCACCTCCGGGGGGACCGAGGCCAACAACCTCGCGATCAAGGGCATCGCGCTGGCGGCCCTGCAGAACTCCGGCGCGCGGCATGTGATCACGTCCCCGATCGAGCACGAGTCCGTGCTCGCATCCGTCGGCTATCTGCGTCGGCTGCACGGCTTCGAGGTGACGGTGCTCCCCGTCGACGCCGACGGGGTCATCGATCCCGGCGACCTGGCCGGTGCCGTGCGGCCGGACACGGCCGTGGTGAGCATCGGGCTGGCCAACAACGAGATCGGCACCGTGCAGGATGCGGCCGCGCTGGCCGACGCTCGTGGGTCGGCGCGTCTTCACCTCGACGCGGTGCAGGCCGCCGGGTGGATGCGCCTGTCCGGGCTGGGCGCCGACGCGCTCACGCTCGCAGGACACAAGCTCGGCGCCCCGAAGGGCATCGGCGTCGCGATGATCCGCGGGCGGATCCCCCTCGAGCCGGTGATCCACGGCGGCGGTCAGCAGCGCGATCGACGATCGGGGACCGAGAACGTCGCGGGCGCGGTGGGCTTCGCCGTCGCGCTCGAACTCGCCGAGGCCGAGCGCGAGGAGGCCGCGGCCCGGGTCGCGGCGGCGCGGGACGCCTTCGTCGCGCGCGTGCTGCGCGAGGTTCCCTCGGCACGGCTCACCGGTCACCCCCAGAGGCGCCTCCCGGGAACGGCGAGCTTCACCTTCGCCGGCGTCAGCGGCGAAGCGGTGCTGCTCGAATTGGAGCGTCGCGGCGTGATCTCCTCCAGCGGATCGGCGTGTGCGGCGGGAAGCGAGGAAGCCTCCCACGTGCTCACCGCGATCGGTGTCGAGCACGATCTCGCCCGCACCGCGGTGAGATTCACCCTGCCGCACGCGTGGGTCGGGTCGCTGGATGCCGTCGCCGTCGCCGTCGCCGCCTCGGTCGCCGCGGTGTGACGCGGCAGCTGGAGGATCAGGCACGTGACGAGTCCTGCGATCACCGTGATCGTTCCCGGCTGGAACGTCGCCGGCTACGCACCCGCCGCCCTCGCCTCCCTCAGGGCGCAGACCCGCGAGGACTGGACCGCCGTGCTCGTCGACGACCGGTCGGACGACACCACCGCCGAGGTCTTCGCGACAGCCGCCGCTTCCGACCGCCGCTTCCGCCTCGTGCGGCACGAGCACCGGCGCGGGCTGGGCGCCTCACGCAACACCGGGCTCGCCCGCGTCGGCACCCCGTACCTCGGCTTCCTCGACGCCGACGATGAGCTCACCCCGACGGCGCTGGCCACCCTGCTGGGCGTCCTCGAGGAAACCGGCAGCGACTTCGCCGTCGGGGCGTACACCCGACTTCGTCCCGACGGCCGCGGCGGCTACGTCGAGGGCGAGGTGCAGCCGTGGGTCGCGGCGGCGACCGCCCCCGCCCGGCGAGCGACCACTCTGGCGGCGCATCCGGCCGCCGGAGGAAACGTGGTGGCGTGGTCCAAGGTCAGCCGGTCGGACTTCTGGCGGCGAGCCGGCCTGCGATTTCCCGAGGGTCGCCTCTACGAGGACCAGGTGCTGGCCCAGCAGATGTACACGCGAGCCCGCCGGTTCGACACGGTGCCCGACGTGGTCGTGCGCTGGCGCGTGCGTGCCGACGGCTCCTCGATCACCCAGCACGAGGAGCGGGTGGAGGTGCTGCGGGACTGCCTCGACGCGATGACGGCGGGGCTGGGCGTCCTCGACGCGGCGCGCGTGCCGGCCGCCCTGCAGGAGCGGGTGCTCCTCATCCTGTCGATGGATGTGCCGCGCCTCGTGCCCATCGCCGAATCCCACCCCGACCCCGCCTACCGCAAGCTTCTGGGTGCGTTCACCCGCGATGTCTGGGATCGCGCCGAGTCCGCTCGCACGCGGCTCGATCCGGCGCTGCGGGCGACGATCGACGCGGTCAGCCTCTGGTGACGACTTCGGGGTCGACGACGTCATCGGGGGCCCGGTCGCCGCGACGTTCGGGCATCGGGGGATGCGGCTCCGCCTCCTCGGTCTCCAGGATGCGGGAGGCCGCCAGCTGCTGGGCCGCGAGTTCCGCGTAGAGGCCGCCCCGGGCGACGAGGTCGCCGTGCGTGCCGGACTCGACGATGCGGCCGCCATCGACGACATGGATCACATCGGCGCCGATCACCGTCGACAGCCGGTGCGCGATCGACAACGTCGTGCGCCCCCGCGATGCCGTCTCCAGCGCTTCCTGCACCACCCGCTCCGACACCGTGTCGAGTGCGGAGGTCGCCTCGTCCAGGAGGAGCACGGGCGGGTCCTTCAGCAGCACGCGGGCGATCGCGATGCGCTGCTTCTCCCCGCCGGACAGCCGGTATCCCCTCTCGCCGACGACGGTGTCGTACCCGTCCGCGAATCGCGCGATGACGTGGTGGATGTTCGCCGCGCGACATGCGCTTTCGAGCTCGGCGTCGGTCGCATCGGGCTTGGCGTAGCGCAGGTTCTCGCGGATGGACGCGTGGAACAGGTACGTCTCCTGCGACACGATGCCGACGTGGTCGATGATCGACGCGCCAGCGAGGGTCTCGACGTTCGCCCCGGCGAAGCGCACCTCGCCGCCGGTCGCGGCGTACATGCGCGGGGTGAGATAGAGGATCGTCGTCTTGCCCGCGCCCGAGGGCCCGACGAACGCGACGTGCTGTCCCGGCTCTACCTCGAAGGAGACGCCGTCCAGGGTCGCGGCGGTGTCCGGGGCGGCATCCGGATACCGGAACGCGACATCGCGGAACTCGACACGACCGAGCGGGCCGGGAGCGTCGTCGACGCTCATGGCGTCGGGGCGGTCGCTGATCGTCGGTGTCAGGTCGAGGTACTCGAAGATGCGGGCGAACAGCGCCGAGGACGTCTGGAGGTCGAGCGCGACGCGCATGAGGCCCATGAGCGGCATGAGCAGGCGCGCCTGCACGGTCGTGAAGGCGACGATCGTGCCCGCGGTGATCGCGTCGGCGCCGCCGGTGATGAGATAGCCCGCGACCAGGTAGATGATGGCCGGAACACTGGACATCAGCACCTGCACGACCGCGAAGAATCCCTGACCGCTCATGGCCCGGCGCACCTGCAGCCGCACCTGATTGCGGTTCTCCTCCTGGAAACGCTGCGACTCGGTGCGCTGCCGGTTGAAGGACTTCGACAGCAGGATGCCGGACACGCTCAGGGTCTCCTGGGTGATGGCCGTCAGCTCCGACAGCGACTCCTGGGTCTCGCCGGCGATGCGGGCCCGCACCTGACCGACTCGCCGCTGCACGATCACCAGGAAGGGCATGATCGCGACGGCGATGAGCGTGAGGCGCCAGTCGATGATCACCATCGCGACGAGCGAGGCGACGACGGTCACGGCGTTGCCCAAGATGCTGGTGACGGTGTTGGTGAGCACCCCGGCCACACCGCCGACGTCGTTCTGCAGACGGGACTGGATGGCACCGGTCTTGGTGCGCGTGAAGAAGGCCAGTTCCATGGACTGCAGATGCTCGAACAGGCGCACGCGCAGATCGCCCGTCACGCTGTTTCCGACGGTGGCGGTGAGCCAGGTCTGAATCACCGACAGACCTGAGGAGAGCAGGAAGAGTCCGATCATCGCGGCCACCAGCACCACGAGCAGTGAGAGATTCGGAGCCGATCCGTCGACGGGGAACAGGGCGTCGTCGAACACGCGCTGCACCAGCAGAGGCGGGATGACCGCGACCGCCGCGGCGGCGATCACCAGCACCGCGGTGACCGCGATGCGCCCCGCGTAGGGCCGGAACAGCGCCACCACGCGGGACCCCAGATTCCGCACCCGCGGAGCCTGCGCGTTCTGTCGACGCTGCGCGGCCTCGTCGACACCGCGGAAGCCTCCACCGCGGCCGGGCGGCCCGAGCATCGTCATGGATTCAGGCTAACCGTGCACGGTAGGCTCGGCTCCATGAGCACCTCCGGCGACCAGCCTGCACACGACGGATCCGACCTCGAGGCGCTGCGCGAGGAGATCGACGAGCTGAAGAAGGTGCCCGTGGAGGAGATGGTCAACCCGACGCCTCACGGCTGGCAGGACCGCGAGCCCACGCCGGAGCCGACCGACGCGATCGGGTCCGAGCAGTGGGACGACGAGGCCTCCGACAGCTGAGACTCCGACAACTCCGCGGAAAAATCCGCGGAGTGGGAATACCGGTGTCGGCTGCCGCCGTTAGCCTGTGACGTGCGCCGTTTTCGGCGCGGTTCTGCTGCGCGCTCGCGCATCCTCTCCCTCTCGCTCGCGCGACCGATCCATCGGAGACCCCATGGCCGCCACTGACGTCCAGCCCGGCACCGGCACCGTCGGCCTTCCTCGCACGGGCACGGTCTCGGCCGACGGCAACCGGGTCATCTGGCTCCTCCTGGCCGCGGCCTTCGTCGCGATCCTCAACGAGACGACGATGGGTGTGGCCATCCCCCACCTCATCACCGATCTCGGCATCACCGCCGTCGCGGCGCAGTGGCTGACCACGGCGTTCATGCTCACGATGGCCGTGGTCATCCCGATCACCGGCTTCCTCCTGCGCCGCTTCCCGACACGGGTGATGTTCATCGCGGCGATGAGCCTGTTCTCGCTCGGGACCCTCATCGCCCTGGTCTCGCCCGGCTTCCCGACCCTGCTGGTCGGACGCGTGGTGCAGGCTTCGGGCACGGCGATCATGATGCCGCTGCTGATGACGACCATCATGAACGTCGTGCCGCCGCACGCGCGCGGCCGGATGATGGGACGCGTCAGCATGGTGATCGCGCTCGCACCCGCCATCGGTCCGACGATGTCCGGCGTGCTGCTGGACACCCTCGGCTGGCGCTGGATCTTCGGCATCGTGCTGCCGATCGCCCTCGCGGCGCTCGCGGTGGGCGCGATATGGATCCGCAACATCGGTGAGACGATCCGTGAGCCGATCGACGCACTCTCCGTGGTCCTGTCCGCGTTCGGGTTCGGCGGCGTCGTCTACGGCCTGAGCCAGATCGGCGGCGCGGCCGCACACGGTGGCTCCGCCGCCGAAGAGGCCGCCGGTACGGCCGCCACCACGACGCTGATCGTGTCTCTCGCGGTGGGCGCCATCGCCCTCGCCCTGTTCGCGTGGCGCCAGATCGCGCTGCAGACGCGCGGCGTGCCCCTGCTCGATCTGCGTGTGTTCCGTTCGGCGAACTTCTCGCTCTCGGTCGCCCAGTTCGGGCTGCTGTCGATCTCGTTCTTCGGCGCCATCACGATCATTCCGCTCTACATGCAGAACGTGCTCGAGGTCTCCGCCTCGGTGACGGGGCTGGTGGTCCTCCCCGGCGCGCTGCTGATGGGACTCGCCGGTCCCGTCGTCGGACGCCTCTACGACCGCTTCGGGCCGCGGGTGCTGCTCTTCCCGGGCTCGATCATCGCTTCCGGCGTGCTGTGGATGTTCACGACGTTCGATCAGAACACGCCGATCTGGCTCATCCTCATCGCGCAGACCGCCCTGTCGCTGGGCCTGGCGATGTCGTTCACCCCGCTGTTCACGGCCTCACTGGCCTCGCTCCCCCGCCGGTTCTACTCCTACGGTTCGGCGGTCGTCAGCACCATGCAGCAGGTCGGCGGCGCCGCGGGCATCGCTCTGCTCGTCGCCGTCATGTCGGGGGTGCAGACGGCCGCCATGGACGCCGGCACCGACGAGATCGCGGCCGGCGCCCAGGGCGCGCACGCCGCGTTCCTCATCTCCGCGATCGTGTCGCTGACCCTCATCGTGGGCGCGTTCTTCATTCGCAAGCCGGATGAGTCCGACGACGCACCCGCACCGATGGCGCACTGACCGGCGACGTCGGTCGGTAGCGTCCGCGCCGCGGGCGCGCAATCCCCTCCGAGGGTTCGCGACCTTCACCTAACGTGGAGCCGACCGACCGAAAGGAGTCATGCGATGACCGAGAACATCGACGGCAAGAAGGTCGCCTTCCTCCTGACCGACGGGTTCGAAGACAGCGAACTGACCAGCCCCTGGGGTGCGGTGACATCCGCCGGCGGACAGGCGACACTCGTCTCCCCCGCCGACGGGACCGTGACCGGCAAGAACGGCCACGAGCAGAGTGTCGACCTCGATGTGGCATCCGCGCAGGCGGACCGGTTCGACGCGCTCGTGCTCCCCGGCGGTGTCGTGAACGCCGATCATCTCCGGATGGACGACCGGGCTGTGGCGTTCGTGCGCGCGTTCTTCACACAGCACAAGCCCGTCTCCGTGATCTGTCACGGAGCCTGGATCCTCGCCGATGCCGGGGTCCTGGAAGGGCGCACGCTCACGAGCTACCCCAGCCTCAAGACCGACCTGCGCAACGCCGGGGCAACCTGGGTCGACGAGGAGGTCGTCGTCGATCAGGGACTGACCTCGAGTCGCACGCCCGACGATCTGCCGGCCTTCAACGCCAAGACGGTGGAGGAGATCGCCGAGGGTCAGCACGCCGGCCAGACGGCCTGAACCACACGCGTGAGGGGAGCCGGGCCTCGACCCGGCTCCCCTCACGTCATCGCGGAATCACTCGCCGCCGCAGGCGCCTCCGCCGCAGCAGGAGCCCTCGGATGCGGTCTCGATGGTGGCGAGCAGCTTCTTGTCATCGACCGGAGGGGTCGGCAGGTTCGACGTGGTCATGTCCCGATCGTATCGCCGTGCGCACGTCATGTCAGCGGCACACCGCTCGTCTGACACCCCGGGCAGTACTGAGCGCCGCCGCGCGACCCGGGTACGTCGTGGATGACGCCGCCGCACACGGGGCACGCCTCGTGTGCGCGTCCATGAACACGCATCGCCGCCGTTTTCGCGGCCTTCTGGTGCGCGATCGGCACGGTGGCTCTCGCGGTGACGGCGTCGTGGAGCGCGGAACGGAGAGCGTCATACAGCCGGTCGCGTTCATCCTCGGTGAGGGTCGACGCCTGCGCGAGCGGTGACAACCCGGCGATGTGCAGGATCTCGTCGGAGTACGCGTTCCCCACCCCCGCGAACGACTTCTGCTCCTGCAGGAGGGCCTTCAGCTGTTTGCGCCGTCCCACCACCACGCCG
Source organism: Microbacterium sp. MTN4-26 (assembly GCF_042846595.1). Classification (NCBI taxonomy): domain Bacteria; kingdom Bacillati; phylum Actinomycetota; class Actinomycetes; order Micrococcales; family Microbacteriaceae; genus Microbacterium; species Microbacterium sp. MTN4-26. Next base: position 122,652 of record NZ_BTGO01000003.1, on the reverse strand, counting down.
TCGAAGTCAGCGCGCGTGTAGTCGGATCGCGCCGGATCCGGCCCCAGCGCGGCGATGGCCGGCAACGTATGCGCGTCTTCGACCAGCGCGAGGGAGAACGACAGCCAGTCCGCCGCAAGCGGATCGGCCCATCGCGATCCGTCTCGAGGGTCGCGACGACGGGCGGCTCGTCGCGTTGGCCGTCGGTGTCGCCGCCGTCGCCGTCATCCGATCCATCGCCAGGCCAGCGTGCCCACCCGGCGCGCCCGTAGGAGATGACCAGAACACCGCGGTCGGTCGCGACGAGCGTGTGCTTGCCGGCGCGTGTGACGTCCGTGATCACCGCGCCCGCCAACGTCTCGGGCCGGCGATCGCGGCTCTTCCACACGCGGAATTCCGCGAGGTCGATGCGCACGATTCGCGCATCCAGGAGTCGAGATCGCAAGGCCTCTGTCAGTGCGTGAACCTCGGGCGACTCCGGCATGCGCTCATCATGTCATCGGATCACGCGGCCGGCACCAATTCGCTGTAGAGCGCGCGCACGCGACGGTCGATGTCATCGCGGATCGCCCGCACGCCGGCCGGCGGCAGCCCCGCCGGGTCTTCGAGATCCCAGTCGAGATATCGTCGCCCGGGAAGCACGGGACATGCGTCACCGCATCCCATGGTGATGACGACGCTGGCAGCGCGCACCGCCTCTTCCGTGAGCGGCTTGGGGAAGTCTCCCGTGGCCGGAATGCCGATCTCATCGAGCGCAGCGATGATGCTCGAACGCACCTCGGTGGCCGGCTGCGAACCCGCAGTCGCGACGCGGAGCCGGTCGCCGGCGAGGTGACGCAGAATTCCCGCCGCGAGCTGGGACCGCCCGGCGTTCTGCACGCACACGAAGAGCACATGCGGCGTGTCGTCGGGGCCCGCGTCGGCGCGCGCCAAGGCTTCGAGCCGCGATGAGGCGAACGCTGCCGTGCGCGACGCGAGAAACGGCGCCGCTGTGTCGTCGCCGCGCAGGCGGACAAGGCTGTCGGTCACGACCGATCGGATCGCCTCGACGACGAAGACGCCACGGAATCTCGTGGTGAGGTCCGCGACGATGCGAGCTGTGTCCGGCTCCGGCCCGATCTTCTGCCCGAGGAACGCCGCGATCCTGTCGTCTTCGTCCGGATGGATCGCGTACCAGACGCGACGGCCTTCCGGCTTGCGCACAAGGAATCCCTCGGCGAGCAGCGCCTTCATGTGGTGGCTGATCGTGGGCTGCGTCAGTCCGAGGGTCGCTGCCAGCTCTCCGACGAGCGCGCGCCCGTCGTCGGAATCCCGGATGAGGCGCAGGATGCGGGAGCGTGTGGGATCCCCGAGCGCCGTCAGGCGTCGCTCATTCGCAGCCGCATGCATAGATGTGAGTCTATCTCTCGCTCCGGCGATCGGTGGCGAGACGGATACGCTGACCTCGTGACTCCGCGCCTTCTCCCCCACGACGCCGTCCTCCGGCCGGCCCAGCCCGGCGACGAACAGGGGCTTCTCGACAGCATCCGACGCCTCGCGGCCTACGAGCGCGAACCCGATGCCGTCGAGAACACCGTCGAGATGATCACCGACCGGTTCTTCGGCGCAGCACCGAAGGTCTTCGCCCACGTCGTGGAGCGCCAAGGTCGGATCGTCGGGATCGCCGTGTGGTTCCTCACGTACTCCACGTGGACCGGGACGCACGGCATCTGGCTCGAGGATCTCTTCGTCGAGGAGACCGAGCGTGGCCGGGGATACGGGAAAGCCCTCATCGCGGCTCTCGCTCACGAGTGCCGCGCGCGGGGCTACTCCCGCCTGGAGTGGACCGTCTTGGACTGGAATGCGCCGTCGATCGCCTTCTACCGCGGGTTGGGAGCCATCCCGATGAAGGAATGGACCACGCAGCGGCTGACCGGTGAGGCTCTGGCAGCACTCGCCTCGGAGTGACCGGACCGCGCAACACCCTGGCCCTGCGTACCGGTCATGCCGCACCCTCTTCGGCGAGCAGGTCGGCGAGAAGGGCCTCGACACGGCCCCGGATCTCGTCGCGGATGGGGCGCACCGCCTCGATTCCCTGGCCGGCCGGGTCGTCGAGCTGCCAGTCCTCGTAGCGCTTCCCGGGGAAGATGGGGCACGCGTCGCCGCAGCCCATCGTGATCACGACGTCGGACTCCTTGACGGCGTCGACCGTCAGGACCTTCGGGGAGTTGCCCGCAATGTCGATGCCCTCTTCGGCCATCGCCGCCACCGCGACGGGATTGATCTCGTTCTTCGGCGCCGATCCCGCCGAGAGCACATCGACGCGACCGGCGCCGAGCTCCTCGAGGAACCCGGCCGCCATCTGCGAACGGCCGGCATTGTGGACACACACGAAGAGGACAGACGGCTTGCCGGTCATGACGGCTCCTTCACGGGATGGAGAACACGAGATCGAGGGGCGGTGCCGGTGGGACCCCGACTCCACAGCAGCCTGGGCTGCTGTGCAAAAGCATAGATGGCTATCTATGCTTCGTCCAGTCTGTGCTGTGCGTATCCGCTCCGACGGCTATGTCGGGGGCCCGACATAGCCTCGGAATCACATCGAGAGCGTGCCCCTCTCCCGACGATCGGAGCACGCCCATGTCCTCATCCACGAACAGCAACCGTCCGACACCGATGCCGAGAGGTTTCGATGTCTACGCCGTCGCCTGTTGCCACCTCTTCCGACAGGAGCGCTCGGTGCGCTACGTCGTGCACGGACCCGACGGCTGGTCCTTCTCCTGCGGCGGCGTCGATCACGATCCCGAGTGCTGGGGAACCACGCACACGCATCACCTGCTCGACATCGACGCATCCCTTGCCGAGATCGCCATGCTCCCCGTCGGCGCGGAGACGATGCGGTTCACCGCATCCTCACCCTGGCTTCGTCTGCCTGATCTCGCGTGAGATCCGACTGCGGGCACGGGCTCAGTTGTTGAAGCGGAACTCCACCACGTCGCCGTCGCGCATGACGTATTCCTTGCCCTCGAGGCGGGCCTTTCCGCGAGAGCGAGCCTCCAGGACCGAACCGCACGCGACGAGGTCGTCGAACGAGATGACCTCCGCCTTGATGAAGCCCTTCTCGAAGTCGGTGTGGATGACGCCCGCCGCCTGCGGAGCCTTCGCGCCCTGCGGGATCGTCCAGGCGCGCGCCTCCTTCGGCCCGGCCGTGAGGTACGTCTGCAGGCCGAGGGTGTCGAATCCGATGCGGGCGAGCTGGTCGAGGCCCGATTCTTCCTGACCGGTCGCGGCCAGCAGTTCCGCGGCGTCCGCGGCGTCGAGGTCGATCAACTCGGACTCGATCTTGGCATCGAGGAACACAGCCTGAGCGGGGGCGACCAACGCCGCGAGCTCGGCCTTGCGCGCATCGTCCGTGAGCACGGCCTCGTCGACGTTGAAGACGAAGATGAAGGGCTTCGATGTGAGCAGCCCGAGCTCCTTGATGGGCTCGAGGTCGAGGCCCGCTCCGGAGAGAAGGGTCCCCGCGTCCAAGGCATCCTTGGCGGCGACGGCCGCGGCCAGCACGGCAGGATCGGTCTTCTTGCCCCTGACCTCCTTCTCGAACCGCGGGATCGCCTTCTCGAGCGTCTGCAGGTCGGCCAGCTGAAGCTCGGCGTTGATCGTCTCCATGTCGCTCGCGGGATTCACCTCGCCGTCCACGTGAACGACATCGTCGTCCGCGAAGCCGCGAACGACCTGCGCGATGGCATCGGCTTCACGGATGTTCGCGAGGAACTGGTTGCCCAGACCCTCCCCTTCGCTCGCGCCCCGCACGATGCCGGCGATGTCCACGAACGACACCGTCGCCGGCAGCACCCGCTCGCTGGAGAAGATCTCGGCCAGGCGGGCCAGGCGCGGATCGGGCAGACTCACCACCCCGACGTTGGGCTCGATCGTGGCGAACGGATAGTTCGCCGCGAGCACCTGGTTCTTGGTCAGCGCGTTGAAGAGGGTCGACTTGCCGACATTCGGGAGTCCGACGATTCCGATGGTGAGAGCCACGGGAGTCCAGTCTAGGGCGGCGCGCCTGCGCGAGAAGACGCCGCTCGCACGCGATGCTGTCGACGTGTCACTGGATTTCACGGCGATCGACTTCGAGACGGCGAATTCCAGCAGCGCATCGGCCTGCGCCGTCGGACTCGTCCGTGTGCGCGCCGGAGAGGTCGTGGCGAAGACCGGATGGCTGATCAGGCCACCTGTCGGTCACGATGCGTTCTTCGAACTGAACACCCGCATCCACGGAATCCAAGCCCGGGACGTTGCGGATGCGGCGACGTGGACCGAGCAGCTCTCGGACATCGCCTCGTTCGTGGGCGAGGACATCCTCGTCGCCCACAACGCCGGCTTCGACATGGCCGTCATCAAGCGCGCATGCGAGGCGACCGGTGACGAGTGCCCGCCCTATCGGTACGCCTGCAGCCTTCAGGTGGCCCGCCGGGTGTACTCGCTCGAGTCGTATCGCCTGCCGTTCGTCGCCGCCGAGGCCGGTTTCGCCTCCTTCGCGCACCACAACGCCACTGCCGACGCGCTCGCCTGCGCGCACGTGATGGTGGACGCCGCGCGCCGTGCCGGTGCCGCCGACATCGTGGCCCTCGCGGAGGCGACCGGGGTGAGGGTCTCGCAGATCGCACCGGCCACGGCAGGTCGCGCGGCATCCGCCGTCGTCGCCGCCTGATCGATCGCGCCGGCCTGGCCGGGACGGCGGCCCCGTCGGTCGGGACGCCGCTTCAACGCGCCGGCGCGTGCCGAGAGAGGCGGTGTCGGAGGTCTGCGAGAGAGTGTCGGCATGGACACGATGCTCCTTCCCCTCCTCGCCGTCGCGGCACTGTTCGCGGGCCTTCTGGCCGGCTGGGCCGCCGGCGGGGCGCGAGCCGCGACGCGTTCGCACACGCAGATCGCCGACCTGCGCGCCCAGGTCGCCGCCGCGAACGCCGCGCGGCAGGGGGTGCAGGCGCAACTCGATCACCAGCAGCTGCTGTATCGGGAGCTGGCGTCCCAGGCGCGATCCGACCTCGCGGCGCGCGACGATCGCGAGCGCCGAGAGCAGGCGATTCTCCGCGCCCTTTCGCCGGTGCACGAGACTCTGCAGACCATGCAGGGCAAGGTCGATGAGCTGGAACGGGACCGGCACCACCAGTTCGGCGCTCTCGCCGAGCAGCTGCGACGGTCGCACGAATCCGACGAGCAGTTGCGAGCGACCACGGAGGCGCTCGCGGGCGCACTGCGTTCGGGGAGCACCCGCGGCGTCTGGGGAGAGACGCAGCTGCGACGCGTCGTCGAGGCAGCCGGGCTCACGCGATACGTCGACTTCGACCTGCAGGCATCCGTGCACTCCGATGCCGGCGCCGGCCGACCCGATATGGTCGTGCGCCTGCCCGGCGAGAAGGCGATCGCCATCGACGCGAAGGTCCCCCTGGATGCCTACCTCGAGGCGAGCGCGATTCCGTTCACCGCCACCGGAGACGACGCTGCGCGCCGCGAGAGCCTCCTCCGCAAGCACGTGAAGGCGGTTCGCTCGCACGTCGACGCTCTCGCGAAGAAACAGTACTGGGCGGGATTGTCGGCCAGTCCCGAGTTCGTCGTGTGCTTCATCCCGAGCGAAGCGCTGCTCGCCGCGGCGCTGGAAGCCGATCCGAGCCTGCTCGAGTACGCGTTCGGTCGACGCGTCGCCCTGGCTTCCCCGGTCAACCTCTGGGCGGTGCTCAAGACGGTCGCCTTCACGTGGACCCAGCAGAACGTCTCCGAAGAGGCGCGCACCCTGTTCGATCTCGGCAACGAGCTGTACGCGCGACTTTCGACGCTGTCCGGGCACGCAGACGATCTCCGTCGCGCGATCGAGCGGACGATCGACAGCTACAACGGCCTCATCGGGTCCCTCGAGTCACGCGTCCTGGTGACGGCCCGTCGATTCCCCGGCATCGATGAGACGAAGCTGGACTCCGCGACGGCGCCCGCGCCGATCGAGAGCAGCCCGCGACGAGTCGTCGCCCCCGAGCTGCTTCCCGCTCAGGGCGCAGACATCGGAGCGCTTCGATTCCGGCTCGATACGCCCACAGCGGATGGTGACGCGTCCGGGGCCTCTGCGCAGTCGTCGCGCGACGAGGAGAGCGCGCGTTAGCTCAGGCGCCGCCGGGCACGAAGCTGAGCAGCACGATCACCGCCGCCGAGACACCGACGAAGGCACCGATCATCCACCACGCCGACGGCTGCTGACCCTCTTCGCGTCGCACCCGGAAGAGCACATCCGGTCGACGGGCGGGATCGGTCGCGTCGGCGACGACGGCCTGCGCGCCGGTCTGCGTGGTGGTTCCGCTGGTGGCGGACATCGAGTTCTCCCTCGCTGGGTTGAAGGTTCGGCGTCTCCTCTGACGGACGCCCCCAGTCTCCCACAGCGATGCTGAGAGCCTTGTCACATACCCATCACGATCTCGCCGCCCGTCCGGCCGTCTCGGCCGAGAGCCGGCTCACAGCCACTTCGAGGTGAGATGCTCCGACGAGATACGGCGCAGGGTGCCCGAGGCGCCACGCAGCACGACGCTCTCGGTGTAGACGTAGCCGCCCTCTCGGCGAACGCCCGCCACGAGCTGGCCGTCGGTCACACCCGTCGCGACGAAGATCGTGTTCTTTCCCTTGACCATCTCGTCGGCTTCGTACACGTGGTCGCCGAACTGCAGACCGGCATCGATGCCCTTCTGCTTCTCGTCGTCGTCGCGCGGCCACAGCCGGCCCTGGATGTGCCCGCCCAGGGCCTTGATGGCACACGCGGTGACGATGCCCTCGGGGCTGCCGCCGACACCCACACACATGTCCGTGCGCGCGTTGTGACGGGCGGCGTTGATGCCGCCGGCGACGTCGCCGTCGCTCATGAGACGCGTTCCCGCCCCCGCCTCGCGGATCTCGTCGATGAGCTTCTCGTGACGAGGTCGGTGGAGCACCGAGACGACCATCTCCTCGACGGGCTTGCCGAGCGCGCCCGCGAGGAGGCGGATGTTCTCGCCGATGGGAAGCCGGATGTCGACCACTCCGACGCCGGCGGGGCCGGTCACGAGCTTGTCCATGTAGAACACGCTCGACGCGTCGAGCATCGAGCCGCGGTCGGCGACCGCGATGACGGAGAGGGCGTTGTTGCGCCCGGCGGCCGTCAGCGATGTGCCGTCGATCGGGTCGACAGCCACGTCGCACTGCGGACCACGACCGTTTCCGACGCGCTCGCCGTTGAACAGCATCGGCGCGTTGTCCTTCTCGCCCTCGCCGATGACGATCGTGCCATCGAAGTTGACGGTGGTCAGGAACGCCCGCATCGCATCCACGGCCGCGCCGTCGGCCGCTTCTTTGGCGCCGCGGCCGATGAACGGCACCGCGCGGATCGACGCCGCCTCCGTTGCGCGCACGAGCTCGAGAGCCAGGTTCCGGTCGGGGTGCAGGGGGCTCATATCGCCGGTAAGACTCACCATGGGTCGACTCTATCCAGCGTGCTCCTGAAGATCGCGGGAAATCACGAGGGGCAACGGCGAAGGAATGACAGTTCTTTCGCAGTGGCGCAATTCGCGCATCCCATCGCGTGGGACCGGGCGAGCTTGACGCCCGGAGCCGGCCTCCGACGGCCTCGACCGGATCGATACACTCGAAGTGTCGACCCCGTCACGAAGGAGCACCCATGCCCGTCGCCACTCCCGATCAGTACGCCGACATGCTGGACCGCGCGAAGGCGGGCGGATTCGCGTACCCCGCGATCAACGTCTCCAGCTCGCAGACCATCAACGCCGTGCTGCAGGGTCTCACCGAGGCCGGTTCGGACGGCATCCTGCAGGTGACCACGGGTGGAGCTGACTACTTCGCCGGTCACACGGTGAAGAACCGCGCCGCCGGCGCACTCGCGTTCGCCCGGTACGTGACCGAGGTCGCCAAGAGCTACCCGATCACCGTGGCCCTCCACACCGACCACTGCCCGAAGGATGCCCTGCCGACCTTCGTCCTGCCGCTGCTGGAGGCTTCCGAGGAGCAGGTGAAGGCCGGTGGCGAGCCGATCTTCCAGTCGCACATGTGGGACGGCTCGGCGGTGCCGCTGGACGAGAACATCGAGATCGCCGCAGACCTGCTCCCCCGCATGAAGAACATCAACTCGATCCTCGAGGTCGAGATCGGCGTCGTCGGCGGCGAGGAGGACGGCGTGAAGCACGAGGGCTCCAACGAGGCGCTCTACACGACCGTCGCGGACGTCACGAAGGCCGTCGAGACCCTCGGCCTCGGCGAGAAGGGCCGCTACATCTCGGCGCTCACCTTCGGCAACGTGCACGGTGTGTACAAGCCGGGCAACGTCAAGCTCCGCCCCGAACTCCTCGGCGAGATCCAGGAAGGGATCGCCGCGACCTTCGGTACCGACGCCAAGCCGCTGGACCTCGTCTTCCATGGCGGCAGCGGCTCGACCGACGAGGAGATCGCCCTCGCAGTCGCCAACGGAGTCGTGAAGATGAACATCGACACCGACACGCAGTACGCGTTCACGCGCGCCGTCGCCGGCTACATGCTCTCCAACTACGAGGGCGTGCTGAAGGTCGACGGCGAGGTCGGCAACAAGAAGCAGTACGACCCGCGCGCCTGGGGCAAGGTCGCCGAGACAGCGATGGCGGCACGCGTCGTCGCCGCGACGCAGCAGCTGGGCTCGCACGGCAAGAGCCTCGGAGCCTGACGCCGCTCCACGAATGGCCCCGTCACCTTCGGGTGGCGGGGCCATTCGCCTTCGTCTCGTCGGCCTCGGCGTGCACGAAGTCAGGCTCAGCGGGCGTTAGGAGGCCCTGGGCGCCACCGATCCCGCACTCAGCCTGAGTTGGTGCCCGCCGCAGGGAGGACGCCTGCAGGAGGGAGGACGCCTGCAGGAGGGAGGACACCGGCGGGAGGCAGGAAACCTGCGGCGCGTGGCGAGAGCCGAGGGTGAATCAGCTGCTCGCGCCGGAAACGAGCACGTCCCACACGCCCGGGTCCAGGAACAGCGGCACGGTGAGCAGGATGCCGCTGGCGAAGGAGAAGACGAGGGCGCCGACGAGCGGGATCCACCAGCTGATCCGCCCGCGCCGCATGCTCATCCACGACACCACGGCGGTCAGCAACCACCCGAGGCCGAGAACGACCGCGGCGGCGAATCCCCACGCGCGCGCCCCCTCCGGGTCGCTGAGGGTCGCCTGCAGCCCCATCATCTCGAAGAGGCTCGCCGCGTACGCGCTGTAGTCGGTGAACAGCGGGATGCTGGTGAAGACGTTGAAGAGCCCGTACACGAGCAGGCCGATCGTGATGACGCGATCAGCCACCCGTCGCCGCCGCGTCAGGTCCGTCTCGGCGGTGTCATCCGCGAGCGGGGCCGCCTCCGCCGGACTGTGCTGCTGCGCGGGGTTCTGGTCCAGCTGCTGCCCGCTCTCGAGCGCCCACGTGGCATCGGGCTGCTGGATACGACGACGCTGCTCCTCGGTGCTCGCGTACTCGCCGTACTGGGGACGAGGGCGCGCGCCCTCCGTGTTCGGCTCGCTCATGCTCCGGATCCCGTCGTCGCCCGCCCGCCGCGTCGGGCGGAGTCGTCGCCGCGCAGTTCCTTCGGCAGCGAGAAGATCAGATCCTCCTCCGCGGTGCGCACTTCTTCGACGTCGCGGTAGCCGGCATGGGCGAGATCTTCGAGCACCTGCGCGACGAGCACCTCGGGCACGGATGCGCCGCTGGTCACACCGACGGTCTCGACGCCTTCCAGCCACTCCTGTCGCACTTCGTCGGCGTAGTCCACCCGGTATGCGGCCTTCGCCCCGTATTCCAGGGCGACCTCCACCAGGCGCACCGAGTTGGACGAGTTCGCCGATCCCACGACGATCACGAGGTCGGCGCCGACCGCGACCTTCTTGATCGCGACCTGCCGGTTCTGCGTCGCGTAGCAGATGTCATCCGACGGGGGGTCCTGCAGCTGCGGAAACCGCTCACGCAGCCGGCGGACCGTCTCCATCGTCTCGTCGACCGACAACGTCGTCTGCGACAACCACACCACCTTCGTCGGGTCCTTGACCTCGACCGTCGTGGCGGCCTCCGGCGAATTCACCACCGTGACGTGGTCGGGCGCCTCGCCGGCTGTGCCCTCGACCTCTTCGTGGCCGTCATGGCCGATCAAGAGGATCTCATAGTCGTCGCGAGCGAACCGCACCGCCTCGCGGTGCACCTTGGTCACCAGCGGACACGTGGCGTCGATGGCCTGGAGCCCGCGGGCGTCGGCGGACGAGACGACCGCCGGGGAGACACCGTGGGCACTGAAGACCACGTGTGCGCCCTCGGGAACCTCGTCGACCTCGTCGACGAAGACCGCACCCCGCCGCTCCAGCTCGCTCACGACGTGCCGGTTGTGCACGATCTGCTTGCGCACGTAGACGGGGGCGCCGTACCGGTCGAGGGCCTTCTCGACAGCCACGACCGCACGATCCACACCCGCGCAGTATCCACGGGGAGCGGCCAGGAGCACACGTTTGTGTCCGACGACGGGGATATCCTGGAGCCGGTCTCGCCGTCCCGGCACACGGGGAGCCGGCAGGCTGACGGACACTGCGGGCGCGGTCGTGGTCACCCCTCAAGTCTACGGTTGCGGCCTGAACAGGTGCTCAGCACCCAGAAAGGACCCGATGACCTCCTTCGCGGCCGAATCGATGCCGGGACAGGCGCCCCCGCCCGACTCGGTCGCGCCGCGGGATTCTTCTCCCACCACACCGACCTCGGTCGGTCGCCTCAACGACACCATCCGCGGGTTCATCGAGCGGTGGGGGTCGGTCTGGGTCGAAGGCGAGATCACCAGCTGGAACGTGCGCGGCGGCAACGTCTTCGGGCGCATCAAGGACCTCGCGACCGACTCGACCGTCTCGGTACGACTGTGGTCCTCGACCCGGCAGCGGATGCGGGGGGATTTCTCCGTGGGCGATCACGTGGTCGCGTGCGTCAAGGCGGACTACTTCCCCCGGTCCGGCGACTTCAGCTTCGCCGTGTCCTCCCTGCGACAGGTGGGTCTCGGCGAGCAGCTCGAGAGGATCGAGAAGCTCCGAGCCCAGCTTCGCGCCGAGGGGCTGTTCGACCCGGAGCGGAAGAAGCCGCTCCCCTTCCTCCCGCACGTCATCGGACTCATCACGGGCGAACGGTCCGACGCGGAGAAGGACGTGCACCGCAACGCCGAGCTGCGATGGCCGCAGGTGAGGTTCCGCACCCGCCATGCCGCCGTGCAGGGCGACCGGTGCGTGCCCGAGACGATCGCCGCCCTGCGCACTCTCGACGCGGACCCCGACGTCGACGTGATCATCATCGCCCGCGGCGGCGGAGATCCGCAGACGCTCCTCGGATTCAGCGACGAACGCCTGCTGCGTGCCGTCGCAGCGGCGGCGACGCCGATCGTGAGCGCGATCGGCCACGAGAACGATCGCCCGCTCCTGGACGACGTCGCCGACCTTCGCGCATCCACACCGACGGATGCGGCCAAGCGCGTCGTGCCGGACGTCGCGGAGCAGCGAGCTCTCGTGACCCACCTGCGCGCGCGGCTGACCGGCCGACTCACCCAGCGGGTCTCGCACGACATCAGCCAGCTCGAACATCTGCGTTCGCGCCCCGTGCTCCGCACACCGCAGACGATGCTCGAGTCCCGGTCGCACCACCTCTGGGTGGAGGTGGCGCGCGGTCGCGAGATCGTCGAACGACTCCTGGATGCGCAGCACCGCCGCGCCGCGGAGCTGCGCGCCTCGCTCCGGGCCCTCTCCCCGGCGTCCACGCTCGCCCGCGGGTACGCGATCGCCCATCTCGACAGCGGTGAGATCGTCCGCGACGCGGCCCAGGCACCCGCGGGCAGTCCGGTGGTTGTGACCGTCGGCCGAGGAGCCTTCGCGGCACGATCCGACGGCGAGATCACGGGCGGGCACCCCGCCGATGCCGCGACGAGTGACGAACGGACGACACCTAGGATGGAACCATGACCGAGACGAGCGCACCCGGCACGGATGTCGAGGGGCTCTCCTTCGAAGACGCGCGCGACGAACTCGTGCGGGTCGTCGCCCAACTCGAGCAGGGCGCTCCGACCCTGGAGGAGTCGCTGCAGCTGTGGGAGCGCGGGGAAGCCCTCGCCGACCGGTGCGAGCAGTGGCTGCTGGGGGCCAAGCGTCGCCTCGACGAGGCCCGCTCCCGTTCGGAAGACGCCGACGCTCCCTCCGGCGCCACCGCGTGATGGCCAAGCAGCCCCGCGTCGTCGCCGAGCTCGGGCGCCCGGAGACCCCTGATGAGACCGCCGCGCGCAAGGCGGCGTCATCCGCCGCCTACCGGTCGAGCAAGACCGTCCGCAACCTCGTCGTCGCCCTGCTCGTCACGCTCGGCATCGTGGCCGTGATCATCCTCGCCGTGCCGCGTGGACAGCTGCCGGCGACCGAGATCGACGTGGCCGAGACCGCCGCCACCATCGAATCGGGCGGAGACGACGACCTGATCGTGCCGGAGCTGCCCGAAACCTGGCGAGTGAACAGCGCCGTCGTCGAGAGCGACGACACCGTCCGCGCATGGACCATCGTGTACGTTCCGGAATCGGCGCAGGGTTACGTCCGCATCGAGCAGGGATTCGACGCGGACGCCGCCTGGGCCTCCCGCGTCCTCCGCGGCGCCGAGATCGAAGACACCGTCACCATCGACGGCATCACCTGGGATCGCTACGACGTCGGCACCTCCGGCGAAGAGGGCAACATCACCCAGGGGCTGGCGGTGGCCGCCGGTGCCGACACCGTCCTCATCTACGGCGACACCGACGAGGCGAGCCTCACGCAGGCCGCCGAGAGCGTCGCCGACCAGATCCGCGAGCTGCAGGAGGCATCGTGAGCGCACCCACCCCCGCCCAGGCCTGGACCGACATGGCGACCGGCAACGGCCGGTTCGTCGCGGGCGAGCCGCAGCATCCGCGGCAGGATGTCGAGCGTCGTCACGAGCTCGCCGCGGCACAGAAGCCGGTCGCGGCGCTGTTCGGATGCTCGGACTCCCGCCTGTCCGCGGAGATCATCTTCGACCAGGGCCTCGGCGATCTCTTCGTCGTGCGAAACGCCGGCCAGGTGATCTCGGACTCGGTCGTGGGGAGCCTGGAATACGCCGTCGCGGTGCTCGAGGTGCCGCTGATCGTCGTGCTCGGCCACGACGCGTGCGGCGCCGTCAGGGCGGCCATGGACAGCACCGCCGCCGACGCGGCACCCCTGCCCCCGCGCATCTGGCGACAGGTCGCGCCGATCGTTCCCGCGGCGCGTCGTCTCCAGCAGCAGCATCCGGGCGAGCCGCTCAACCCCGAAGAGGTCGGTCGCGAACATCTCCGCGACACGGTCGGCGAGCTGCTGCACTCGAGCGAGCTGATCAGCGACGCCGTCGCCGCCGGGCGCCTGGCGATCGTCGGGGCGAACTACCGCTTGTCCGAGGGCACCGCCGTGCCCGACATCACCGTGGGCGTCGTCGACGCCGACGCCTGAACGACTCTGAGAAACGGGAGGAACGACGACGTGACCGACACCGAGTACCGCATCGAGCACGACACCATGGGCGAGGTGCGCGTGCCCAAGAATGCGCTCTACGCCGCGCAGACCCAGCGCGCCGTGGAGAACTTTCCGATCTCGGGCGACCCGCTCGACCCGGCGCAGATCGTCGCCCTGGCGCGCATCAAGAAGGCCGCGGCGCTGGCCAACAAGGAGCTCGGCACACTCGACGGTGCGATCGCCGATGCGATCGCGGGTGCCGCCGACGAGGTCATCGCGGGGTCGCACGCCGACCAGTTCCCGATCGACGTGTACCAGACCGGCAGCGGCACCAGCTCGAACATGAACATGAACGAGGTGCTCGCCACGCTCGCGACGCGCGCGCTCGGCTCCCCCGTTCACCCGAACGACCACGTCAACGCCTCGCAGTCCTCCAACGACGTGTTCCCCACCTCGGTGCACATCGCCGCGACGCAGGAGATCATCGACGACCTCATCCCGGGACTCGATCACCTCGCGGTGGCCCTCGAGGCCAAGGCCGAGCAGTGGAAGGACGTCGTGAAGTCGGGTCGGACGCACCTGATGGATGCGACGCCGGTCACCCTCGGTCAGGAGTTCGGCGGCTATGCGCGCCAGATCCGCCTCGGCATCGAGCGGGTGCAGGCGGTCATCCCCCGCGTGGCCGAGGTGCCGCTGGGCGGCACCGCGACCGGCACCGGCATCAACACCCCGCTGGGCTTTCCGCAGAAAGTCCTCGAACTCATCGTGGCCGACACCGAACTGCCGATCACCGAGGCCAAGGATCACTTCGAAGCGCAGGGCGCGCGCGACGCCCTCGTCGAGGCATCGGGTGCGCTTCGCACCGTGGCCGTGTCGCTGACCAAGATCAACAACGATCTGCGGTGGATGGGATCCGGACCCAACACCGGTCTCGGGGAACTGCACATCCCCGACCTGCAGCCGGGATCATCGATCATGCCCGGCAAGGTCAACCCCGTGATCCCCGAGGCGACGCTCATGGTCTGCGCACGGGTGATCGGGAACGACGCCACCATCGCGTGGGCCGGCGGCACCGGCTCGTTCGAGCTCAACGTCGCCATCCCGGTCATGGGGACGGCTCTTCTCGAGTCGATCTCGCTCCTGGCCAACGTCAGCCGCGTCCTCGCGGACAAGACCATCGACGGCCTCGAGGCCAACATCGAGCGGGCCGCCGCCTTCGCGGGCATGTCGCCGTCGATCGTCACACCCCTGAACAAGATCATCGGCTACGAAGCGGCGGCGAAGATCGCCAAGCACTCCGTCGCCGAAGGGATCACCGTGCGGGAGGCCGTCATCTCGCTGGGCTACGTCGACCGCGGTGAGATCACGCTGGAGCAGCTCGACGAGAAGCTCGACCTGCTCTCGATGACGCATCCGGGCTGATCGTGACCGCCGGCACCCCTCGGCGCGATAATCGAGGGATGTCGTCCCTGCCACGCCCCCTGTCGGCGAGAGCGCGCATCCTCGGCGCGATCGTCGCCGTCGCCGCGGTGGGGCTGATCGTCGTCGGCAGCGTCACGTTCCTCGCGCAGCGGGAACGCACGCTGACCACCGTCGACGAGCGCTTGCGCACGCAGGTCGAGCAGCTGCGCACGGTGGCCGTCACCACCGACGAGAGCGCCGGGGCTCCGGCATCCGACGGCGGCGACGACGACCTCGTGCTGGAGGACTTCGCCTCGGTCGAGGAATACCTGCAGACCGCGGTCGCCCGCCTCGTGCCGGCGCGGAACGAGGGCTCCGCCGCGATCGTCGACGGCGAGGTGCAGTATCGCCCCACGACGCTGTCGGGGTTCGACATCGCCGACGACAGCGAACTCGTCGACGCCGTCGTGGCTGCGGTCGACGAATCCGACCGCACCGTCCTGGGCACCGTGTCCACGGAGCGCGGCACACTGCGATACATCGCGATCCCCGTCGAGCTCGACGAGGATTCCTCGTCGGGAATCTACGTGCGTGCCGTCAACCTCGACGCCGAGCTGCAGCCCGTGATCGCCTCGATGATCACCTTCGGCGTCGTCGCGCTCGCCGTGGTCGTCGCGATCGGCTTCGTCGCCTGGTTCGTGGCCGGACGGCTGCTCTCCCCCATCCGGCACCTGCGGGATGCCGCCGGCGTCATCACCCTGGCTGACCTGTCACCCCGCCTGAGTCCGCAGGGCAACGACGACATCTCGGACATGACGCGCACCGTCAACGAGATGCTCGATCGCCTCGAAGGCTCGGTCGATGTGCAGCGTCAGCTCCTGGACGATGTGCGGCACGAACTGAAGACGCCGATCACGATCGTGCGCGGGCACCTGGAGGTCATGAACCCGGACGACCGGGACGACGTCGTCGCGACGCGCGACATCGGTATCGCCGAGCTCGACCGCATGACCCGCCTGGTCAGCGACATCGATCTCCTCGCGACCGTCGAAGGCGACGAGCTCGAGATGAAACCCGTCAGCCTCGCGGTCCTCACCGCACGCGTCGGCGAACTCGTCGCCGTCATCCCCGGCCACCACTGGCAGATCGAGCACACGGCGCGGGGGAAGGTCGTCGGCGACAAGGATCGACTCCTGCAGGCGTGGCTGCAGCTCGCCGACAACGCCGCCAAGTACACCCCCGAAGGCACCCCGATCGAGATCGGAAGCACCCTCGAGCCGTCGGGTGCTCGCCTGTGGGTCCGCGATCACGGGCCGGGGATCCCCCGCGCGCAGCGTCACCGCATCTTCCGGCGCTTCGATCGCGCCCACGGATCCCGCGCCGTGGGAGGCTCGGGACTGGGCCTGGCGATCGTCGATGCGATCGCGAAGGGCCACGGGGGTCGATGCGTCGTGACCGACACGTCCGGCGGCGGCGCGACCTTCACGATCCACCTGCCGTCCCCGACCTCCGAGCTGCCTGCCCCCGTGCGCGCCGGAGACGTGCTCCAGAGAGAGGCCTCGTCGTGACCCTGATCCTCATCATCGAAGACGAACCGCGCATCGCCTCGTTCGTGGGGCGCGGCCTGGAATCGGCCGGCTACGCGACGGCCGTCGTCGAAGACGGTGCCGAGGGGCTCGCCCGGGCGCTCGACGACGATGTGGCGCTCGTACTGCTGGACGTCGGCCTGCCGTCCATGGACGGGTTCGAGGTGCTTCGCCGCCTCCGCGGCCACGGCTCGGCGGTTCCGGTCATCATGCTCACGGCGCGCTCGAGCACACGCGACACCGTCGACGGACTCGACGCCGGCGCGAACGACTACGTCCCGAAGCCGTTCACCTTCGACGAGCTCCTCGCACGCATCCGTTCCCGGCTGCGCGAACACGCCGCGCCCGCCGGCACGTCGGTGTCCCACGGCGACGTGACCCTCGACATCCTCGGTCGCCGGGCGACTGTGGGCGGCCGAGAGGTCGAACTGTCGGCGCGAGAGTTCGCGCTCGCCGAGCAATTCCTGCGCAGTCCTGGTCACGTGCTGAGCCGCGAGCAGCTCCTCAGCCGGGTCTGGGGACTCGATTTCGACCCGGGCTCCAACGTCGTCGACGTCTACGTGCGCTACCTCCGCGGCAAGCTCGGCGCCCACCACATCGCCACCGTGCGCGGCGCGGGCTACCGGTGGGAATAGCCACCGGCGCGGAAGAGCCCCCGGCGTCGCGGGGCGCCGGGGGCTGAGGTGCCAGGCGGGGGGGGGACCGTGGCATCTTCCATGCTCCCGCTCTCAGATGAGAGCCGGAGGAAAGGCCGATGAGAGTCCTCTCATGTCCGTCAGGACAGCTCCCCCGCTTCCAGCAGCTCCGTCACGAGCGCAGCGATGGCCGAGCGCTCCGAACGCGTGAGCGTGACGTGTCCGAAGAGGTCGTGGCCCTTCAGCGTCTCGATCACGGACGCGACGCCGTCGTGGCGCCCGACGCGCAGGTTGTCACGCTGCCCGACGTCGTGGGTGAGCACGACGCGGGAGTTCTGCCCGATCCGGCTGAGCACCGTCAGCAGCACATTGCGCTCCAGAGACTGGGCTTCGTCGACGATCACGAACGCATCGTGCAGCGAGCGACCGCGGATGTGGGTCAGCGGCAGCACCTCCAGGAGCCCGCGCTCGACCACCTCGTCGAAGACGTTCGACGAGACGATGGAACCGAGGGTGTCGAAGACGGCCTGACCCCACGGATTCATCTTCTCGCCCTGATCGCCCGGCAGGTAGCCCAGCTCCTGCCCGCCGACGGCGTAGAGCGGCCGGAAGACGATGATCTTCTTCTGCTGCTGACGTTCCAGGACGGACTCCAGGCCCGCGCACAGCGCGAGAGCGGACTTGCCCGTGCCGGCGCGGCCACCGAGCGAGACGATCCCCACGTCGGGATCCATCAGCAGGTCGATCGCGATGCGCTGCTCGGCCGATCGACCGTGCAGGCCGAACATGTCCCGGTCACCGCGCACCAGCCGGTAGGAGCCGTCTCCGGTCACCCTCCCGAGTGCGGAGCCGCGTTCGGAGTGGATGATCAAGCCCGTGTTCACCGGGAGGCCCACGACGTCGTCGCTGACGGCCACTTCGCTCTCGTAGAGGTCGCTGATGTCATCGCCGGAGACGTCGATCGAGGCGATGCCGGTCCACCCGGAGTCGACGGCCTGCTCGGCGAGGTATTCCTCCGAGCTGATGCCGAGCGAGGCGGCCTTCACCCGCATGGGCATGTCTTTGGAGACGACCACCACCTCGGTGCCGTCCTGTGACAGGTGCATCGCCACCGCGAGGATGCGGGAGTCGTTGTCGCCCATCCGCATACCGGACGGGAGCACCGCGGCGTCGGTGTTGTTGAGCTCGACACGCAGCGTGCCTCCCTCACCGATCGGGATCGGGAAATCCAGCCGGCCGTGATCGGTGCGCAGGTCGTCGAGCAGGCGCAGCGCCTGCCGGGCGAAGTAGCCGATCTCGGGATCGTGGCGCTTCCCCTCCAGCTCGGAGATCACCACAACCGGGATGACGACATTGTGCTCGGCGAACCGCGAGATGGCCCGTGGATCGCTCAGCAGAACCGAGGTGTCCAGCACGTAGGTGCGAAGCGCCTGGTCCTGGTCGTCGGGGATCGCCTCCCCCAGACCCGCGGTGCCCTCGTCCTGTCGGCGCTGCATGTGTGGTGCTCGTGCGGTCACAACCCACTCCCCGCTCCGGGTCCGGTACCCGGGAACTCGAGTCGACCGTGGGTCACGAGTCGCGATCCTTCGAGGCCGACTCGACCGGGCGCCTTGCCCGATGCTCTGAAGCTACGACCGCGAACGGCGACACGCCATCCCGACACGCTGTCCGCGCGTTACGCCGGAGTGAATTCCTGGATGCGACGACGTGACGCCGCATCCGTTCAGCTGCCGTAGCGCCGATCGCGCTCTGCGTAGTCGCGCATCGCGCGCAGGAAGTCCACCTCGCGCAGGTCGGGCCCGAGCGCTTCGACGAAGTAGAACTCGCTGTGCGCGGACTGCCACAGCAGGAAGTCGCTGAGACGCTGCTCGCCCGACGTGCGGATGACCAGGTCCGGATCGGGCTGTCCGCCCGTGTAGAGGTGCTCCCCGATCTGCTCCGGAGTGAGGCTCTCCGCGAGATCCTCCAACGAACCGCCGCTGCGGTGGTGGGCGGAGATGAGGCTGCGAACCGCGTCGACGATCTCGCCGCGCCCGCCGTACCCCACGGCGAGGTTCACGTGGAGACCTCGATGCTCCACCGTGCGCGCCTGCGCGTCCGCGAGCACACGAGCGAGGTCCGGAGGCAGATTCTCGGATCGACCCACGTGCTGCACCCGCCAGTCCCGTTCCCGGGAGAGCCCTTCGGCCAGCTCCGCGATGATCTCCACCAGATCGGACAGCTCCTGGGAATCGCGCTTGCGCAGATTGTCGTTGGAGAGCAGGTACAGGGAGACGACCCTCACGCCGATGTCGTCGCACCAGCGCAGGAACTCGCGCATCTTCGCCGCTCCGGCGCGGTGCCCATGGGCGGCGGAGTCGAATCCGAGCTGACGCGCCCACCTCCGGTTGCCGTCGATCATCATCGCGACGTGGTGCGGCACCGTCTCCGGAGTGAGACTGCGGCGCAGCCGGCCGATGTACAGGCGATACAGCGGTCCCCTGCCCTGCTTCATCTGCGTCACCTCCCTAACGTACCGCCGGTCCCGAAGCCGAGACGGTCCGGTGACGCGTGCGCCCGGCGGCATACTCCGACGCGTACGCTCGGATCATGGCCCGCCGAGAGCGCACGATCGTGTCCGACGAGGGCGCGAAGATGCCCGAGCTCCCCCTCCTCGAGGCGACGGCCCTCAGCGCCCAGACGGAGGTGAAGCCCAGCTGGCGCGGGTGGATCCACGCCGGCACCTTCCCCGTCGCGATCGCCGCCGGCATCGTTCTCATCGTGCTCGCGCAGGGAGCACCGGCGAAGTGGTCGTCCGCGGTGTTCATGGCCACGTCGCTGCTGCTGTTCGGCAACTCGGCCCTGTACCACCGCTTCTCGTGGAAGCCGACCATGCGCGCCACGCTCAAGCGCATCGATCACGCCAACATCCTGCTTCTGATCGCCGGCACCTACACGCCGATCGCCGTGCTCGCACTGCCGACGTCGAAGTCCGTGCTGCTGCTGTCCCTCGTGTGGGGAGGGGCGATCCTCGGGATCCTGTTCCGCGTCTTCTGGATCGACGCACCGCGATGGCTGTACGTCGCGCTGTACCTGGTGCTCGGATGGGCCGCGGTGATGTACATCGTCGACCTCTTCGCGGCCAACCCGGCGATGATGATCCTCGTGATCGTCGGCGGCCTCCTGTACACGGGAGGCGCCGTGGTCTACGCGCTCAAGCGCCCCAACCCGTGGCCGGGTCACTTCGGCTTCCACGAGATCTTCCACGTCTGCACCGTGCTGGCGTTCCTGTGCCACTGGACGGCGTGCCTGCTCATCGCCCTGCAGCCCGCCTATCACGCGGGCTGATCTCCCCGCGTCAGCGGCGCGGCTCGGCCGGGTCGTCTCCGCTGCTCACCGGGCCATCCTCATCGGGTGCAGCGGGCTCCCCGCCGGCCCGTGCGTCGGCGGCCGCCTGCTCGGCGTCGAGCTGCTCGTCGATGTCAGCCCGGATGCGTCCTCGACGGATGCGACGCAGCATGTCGGTGATGAGCACGATGACCGCCACGCCCAGGAGTGCGAACACGAGGAAGCCCCACGGGCCGGGCGTCACCAGATCCGGGTCGACGAGCTCGGCAGGGGTCGGCGTGGGTGTCGCGGTCGCCAGAGCGACGAGCGCATCGTGCATGTTTCCTCGATCCGCGCCGGAGCGCATAGCCTGGTCTTCAGCCTAATCTTCCGGAGCAGTGCCGCATGACGACCCCCGAGCAGCTCGACGACCGGTACGGTCGCACGCCTTCCGCGCGACGACGCGTCGTCGCCGGTGTCGCCATCGGCGTCGGTGCACTCCTGGCCGGAGCGATCGCCTGGGGTGCGGTGAGCAACGTCCTCGACGACGTGGAGGTCGAGACGGTCGCGTTCGAGGTCGTCGACGAGCATTCGGTGACCCTCAGCTTCCAGATGGCCGCGCCCGCCGGGCGCGACGTGGCGTGCGCCCTGGAGGCCCGGGATCCCGATCACGGCGTCGTCGGATGGAAGATCGTGCAGTACCCCGCGTCCGAACGGCACTCGGTCGCCGTTCGGGAGGACATCCCGACCGTCGGCGAAGCCACCACCGGTTTTGTCAACACGTGCTGGGTGACGTAGTCTGTCGAGACACAGACGACTGACGCCCCGGCCGATGCCCGGGGCGTTTCGGTTACCCGCACCGGAATTCTCGTTCGACAGTCCGGTCCGAACCAGCAGTCCCATCCGAACCGAAGGAGATGTGACGTGTCCAGCGATGCCCAGGTGACGTTCCTCACGCAGGAGGCGCACGACCGACTGACGGCCGAGCTCGAACACCTCTCGACCACCGGTCGCGAGGAGATCGCCAAGCGTATCGAGGCCGCGCGCGAAGAGGGCGACCTCAAGGAGAACGGCGGATATCACGCCGCGAAGGACGAGCAGGGCAAGCAGGAGGCGCGCATCCGCACCCTCCAGTCCCTGCTGAAGTCCGCCAAGGTCGGCGACTCGCCCCAGAGTCACGGCGTGGTCGAGCCGGGAACCGTCGTGACCGCGGTCATCGCCGGAGGCGAGGAGACGTTCCTGCTCGGAAACCGCGAGATCGCCGGCGGCACAGAGCTCGACGTGTACAGCGAGGTCTCCCCGCTCGGCGAGGCCATCCTCGGCCGCAAGGAAGGCGAGAAGGTGTCGTACACCGCCCCGAACGGCAAGGAGATCGCCGTCGAGATCGTCAAGGTCGAGACGTACGACGGTCAGTGAATCCCGGGCGGCCTCGAGCGGCCTGCCCCGAACGGGTCGCTTCGCGCGTGTGCGCGGATGCGGCCCGTTCGGCGTTCAATCGGGGACGACTGTCGCGGTGAATCCCGCCTGCTCGAGCGTGGAGATGACGTGTGCGCGGTGTTCCTCGCCGCGCGTCTCGACGCTGAGCTGAAGGATCACCTCGGAGATCTGCAGTCCCTGACCGTGACGGGTGTGCAGCACCTCGATGACATTGGCCCCGGCGAGCGCCAGCAGCTCGGACACCTTGGCCAGCTGGCCGGGCCGGTCGGGCAGCGGAATCCGCAGGCTCATGTAGCGCCCCGAGGCCGCGAGCCCGTGTGCGACGACGCGCTGCAGCAGCAGCGGATCGATGTTGCCGCCGGAGAGCACCGTCACGGTGGTGCCGGTCGCGGTGACTTTGCCCGCGAGCATCGCCGCGACACCGACGGCGCCCGCCGGCTCGACGACCTGCTTCGCGCGCTCGAGCAGCACCAGCAGTGCGCGCGCGATGTCGTCCTCCGTCACGGTGACGACCTCGTCGACGAGGTCGTGGATGATCTCGAACGGCAGGTCCCCCGGTCGCGCGACGGCGATCCCGTCGGCGATCGTGGGTCGCGTTGCGACCTCGAGGGGCTTGCCCGCCGCCATCGACGAGGGATACGCGGCGGAATTCTCCGCCTGGACGCCGACGATGCGAACGCGCCGACCGTCGGCCGCCGCACGCGCCTTCACGGCCGCAGCGACGCCGGCGAGGAGGCCGCCGCCGCCGATGCCGAGCACGACCGTCTCGAGATCGGGAACCTCGTCGTAGAGCTCGATCCCGAGCGTTCCCTGGCCGACGATCACGTCTCGGTGGTCGAAGGGGTGGATGAGCACGGCGCCGGTCCGCTCGGCGTACTCGGCGGCCAGGCGCAGTGGAGTCTCGACGGTGGCCCCTTCGAGCACGACGTCGGCGCCATAGCCACGGGTGGCGAGGAGCTTCGGGACCGGCACGCCCAGCGGCATGAAGATGGTCGCGGGGATGCCCAGGGTCTGCGCCGCGAGCGCGACCCCCTGCGCATGGTTGCCCGCCGAGGCGGCGACGACACCGCGTTCGCGCTCCTTCTCGCTCAGGCGCGACAGACGGTAGGTGGCACCGCGGATCTTGAACGACCCGGTGCGCTGCAGGTTCTCGAGCTTGAGATGCACCGGCACGCCGAGCAGGTCGGAGAGGAACTGCGAGCGGTCCGTCGGGGTGCGGGTGATCACGCCGTCCAGGGTGGCGGCGGCATCGGCGAAGTCTTCGATGGTGGGGGCGCTCACGCGCGCGTCCTCCTCGTTCTCGGGACGGTGGTCCAGATCAGATCCGCCGTCACACGCGGATCGGCGCCGGTCTCCCAGGCGCGCTCGCCAAGATAGACCGCGACGACGTTGACGAACGCGGCCAGCGGCACCGCGAACAGAGCACCCGGGATGCCGGCGATCATCGCACCGCCGGCCACGACGAGGACGACCGCCAGCGGGTGGACCTTCACCGCCGACCCCATGAGCAGCGGCTGCAGCACGTGACCCTCGAGCTGCTGCACCCCGAGGACGACCAGGAGCATCCACAGCGCGATCCACGGACCGCTGTAGACCAGCGCGAGGAAGACCGCGAGAGCCCCGGTCACGACGGCTCCGACGAACGGGATGAACGCGCCGAGGAACACCAGCACGCCGATGGGGATCGCCAGCGGCACCCCGAGGAGCGCGGCGCCGACTCCGATGCCGATGGCGTCGATCGTGGCGACCAGCAGCTGGGTGCGGGCGTAGTTGATGACGGTGACCCACCCCGCCCTGGCGGCTCCGTCGACGGCCGCGCGCGTGCGCTTCGGGAACAGCTTCGTGGTCCAGCGCCAGATGCCGGCGCCGTCGGCGAGCAGCGTGATGAGGATGAAGACGGCCAGGAGGGCACCGGTCGCCACGTGTCCGACGGTCGTGCCGATGGCGAGGGCTCCCGACCAGAGCAGTTCGGCCTGCTGCTGCAGGAATGTTCCCGCCTGGGTGAGGAGATCGTCGATCTGCCGCTCCGTCAGGTGCAGGGGACCCTGAACGAGATAGTCCCGCACCTCCCCCACCGCTTCGACGGTACGCTGCTGCACCGACGGCCACTCGCGCGAGATCTGCCAGGTCACCAGCCACACGAGGCCGGCGACGACGGCGAAGGTGCCCAGGAGCGCGATGACGATGGCGATCCAGCGCGGGAAGCGGTGCCGGATCATCCAGGAGAAGAAGGGCCACAGCAGCGCCGTCACGAGGATGGCCACCATCATGGGGATGACCAGCAGCTTCAACTGGATGATCAGCCAGATGAGCACGCCGATCGCGGCGGCGATGAGCAGGAAGCGCCACGCGTACTCCGCTGTCAGACGCAGCCCACGCGGAACCTGCTCGCTCAGCTCTCCCGAGACGATGCGGGTGCGATCGCGCAGTGCGGAGAAGAACGAGCCACGGGACGTGTCGTCTGGACCGCTCATCACGCCAGTCTAGGTCCCCGCGAGGCCGGGGCCGCGTCGGAGGGGGCCGTTAGGCTGACCGGGTGAAGGAGACGCTGAGCGCCCCGGAAGCGCGTCGGATCGCGCTGGCCGCCCAGGGCTTCGGCAAGCGCCCCGTCGACGGCCGCGCGGGGGTGCGCACGCTCGGTGCGACCATCCGCCGCCTCGGCACTCTCCAGATCGATTCCGTGAACGTCTTCGCGCGATCGCACTACATGCCGCTGTTCTCGCGCCTGGGGAGCTATGAGACCGCCGACCTGGATCGGCTTTTGTTCGCGCGGCGGGCGCCCTTCGTCGAGTACTGGGCCCACGTGGCCGCGTTCATCCCCGCGGCGGACTGGGGACTGTTCGATTTCCGGATGCGGGAGCTGCGCCGGAAGTACGACGCCCCCGACGGCTGGACGCGGCGCCACGCCGAGACCGTGTCGTGGGTGCGCGACGAGCTCTCCGCCCGCGGACCGTTGCGTCCGGCCGACATCGAGCGAGACGCCCACCGGTCCCGGCGCGGACCCTGGTGGGACTGGGACGAGGTGAAGTCCGCCCTCGAGTACCTGTGGCTGTACGGCGAGGTCGCCATCGCCGGACGCCGGGGATTCGAACGCCGCTACGGCCTGGCCTCCCAGGTGATCCCGGACGACGCACGCACTCCCGTGCCCCGCGACGACGCGATCCGCGAGCTCGTCCGTCGAGCCGCGGCGGCATACGGGGTCGCGACCGTCGCCGATCTCGCCGACTACTGGCGCATCCGCGACCGCAGGGCGATCCTCGCCGCCGTCAGCGACCTCGTCGATGCGGGCGACCTCTCGCCCGTGAGGGTCGAGGGCTGGACCTCGGGCGGGCGTCCCGCCAAGGCGTGGGTCCATCGCGACGCGCGACTGCCGCGGCACGTCGAGGCCGCGGCCGTGCTCACGCCCTTCGATCCGGTGGTGTGGTTCCGCGACCGCGCCGAGCGCTTGTTCGACTTCTCCTACCGGATCGAGATCTACACCCCCGCGAACCGCCGCCGGTTCGGCTACTACTCCCTGCCCGTGCTCGTCGGCGACGACATCGTCGGGCGCGTCGATCTCAAGGCGGACCGACCGACGGGCCGACTGCTCGTCCAGTCGGCCTGGTGGGAGCACGGCGCCCCCCGCGACGCCGCCGAGGCGGTCGCAGATCGGCTGCGCGCCGCTGCTTCCTGGCAGGGTCTGGAGACCGTCTCGGTTTCGCACTGGGGTGATGCGACCGACGACATCGCTCGAATGCTCGGCGGCGCACCCCGCCACGATGCCGGACCGATCGGCCCCGAAGCCCTCTCTCCCGCCGAGCCCGATGCGCCGGCCGAGGTCGCCTCGTGAGCCGTCGCGTCGCGGTCGTCGTCGCATCGGTCGCCGTGGTGCTCGGAGCCGCAGCGATGGTGTGGTGGTGGACCTCGACCGCCGATCGGGCATCGGCCCCGCGGGATATCGCGCAGGTCTACCTCACCGCGCTCGAGCAGGGCGACATCGACACCATCCAGGAGGTTCGGAGGGGATCGCTCTCGCCGCTCGCGATCGACGCGTTCGCGGGCGCGGACCACATCGTCGACGCGCGGATCGACGATGTGGTCGTGGACGGCGACGAGGGCGCGGTGACCGCCTCGGCGGAGCTCGCCGGGGAGCGCCGGCCGCTGCAGTTCGCCGTGATCGGCGACAGCGACGGCTGGAAGGTCGCCGGTGACGACCTCGGTGAGCTGTCGGCATCCACCACTCCCGGCGCAGCCGTCACGATGGGCGACGCGGTGGTCGAGGCCGACACCGTCGTCGACGTGCTTCCGGCGGTCTACCCCGTCGTCGCCGTTCCCGAAGAGGTGCTGTCGGGTCGGACGGATGCCGTGATCACCCCGCAGCAAACGGTGCACGTCGTCGTCGAGACCGAACTCGCCGCGGGGGCCGTCGACGCCGTGCAACGCGCGGTCGATGCGTGGGCCGAAGCGTGCACGGTCTCCGCGCAGAGCGTTCCCGCCTCGTGCGGATTCGACGTTCCGTGGCCGGCCGACTTCACGTCCATCGCGTCGATCGACTACCGCATCGATGCCTACCCGAGCGTGGCCGACCTCGGTGTCGACGGCGTCCTCGTCGCCTCCGACGGAGTGCTCGTCGCCACCGTCCGCGGCCAGGCGCGGGAAGGCGACGAACCGCGCACCTACCGCACCGACGACTGGATGATGCGCGGCGCGATCACCTTCGACGGCGCGCAGCTGGTGATTCGCGCCTTCTGAGCCCACAGCGGCTTCTGACACCTCAGAAGGAGCCGCCGATCTCATGGAGTCGTGCGATGCGGTCGGGAATCGGCGGGTGGGTCGCGAACATCTTGGCGAAGGCCTTCGGCGCGAGCGGATTCGCGAACCACAGATGCGCCATGGACGTGTTCTCCCGCTGCAGCGGCCTCCCCTCCTGGGAGAGCTTGGCCAGAGCCGACGCGAGCCCGTCCGGGTCGCGGGTGGTCAGGGCGCTCGTGGCATCCGCCAGGTATTCGCGCTGACGCGAGATCGCCGCCTGCACGACCCCGGCGAGAAGGGGTGCCACGATCGCGGCGACGAGGCCGAAGATCATGAAGAGCAGCTGCGCCTGCCCGTTGTTGCCGCCTCCGCGCCGCATCCCGCCGAAGAACGCGGCACGCAGCATGATGTCGGCGAGGATCCCGACGGCCACGACGAGACCGAAGACGATGAGCGAGACGCGGATGTCGTAGTTCCGGATGTGGCCCAGCTCGTGCGCGAGGACTCCCTCGAGCTCACGATCGGTCATGATCTCGAACAGTCCCGTGGTGACGGTGATGGCCGCTTTCTCGGGCGTGCGCCCCGTCGCGAACGCGTTGGGGGCGGCATCCTCGACCACGTAGAGCTTCGGCATCGGCGTTCCGGTCGTGATGCAGAGGTTCTCCACGAGCCGGAAATATCGTGGCGCGTCGTGCGACGACACCTCGACTGCTCCCGCCATCGCGAGCGCTTCCCGGTCGGCGAAGAAGTACTGCACGGTGGCGTATCCGGCCGCGAACAGCAGGATGAACCCGGTCACGAACCAGTTGTTGCCCAGGAGCCAGCCGGCGATCCATCCGATCGCCCCCAGCACCAGGACGAAGCCGATGAGGATGAACCACGTGTTGCGCTTGTTCCGCGCGATGGCGCTGTACACGGTCGGTCCTCCTTCGCCGTGTGAACTGCGATGCGGTACGTCAGCTGTTGCGTCAGAACTGCACGCGCGGCGGCTCCGAGATCGCGGCGCCGTCGACGACCTCGAAGAACTCGCGCTCGCTGAACCCGAGGTTCTTGGCGAAGAGGTTGTTCGGGAAGACCTTGATCTTGGTGTTCAGCTCCCGGACGCCGCCGTTGTAGAACCGGCGCGATGCCTGGATCTTGTCCTCGGTGTCGACGATCGCCTGCTGGAGCTGGAGGAAGTTCTGGCTGGCCTGAAGCTGGGGGTAGGCCTCCGCCACCGCGAAGATCGACTTCAGCGCCTGCTGCATGTGCCCTTCGGCGACGCCCGCTTCCGCCGGACTCGCCACGTTCAGCGTCTCCGCGCGAGCGCGCGTGACGTTCTCGAAAACCGCCTTCTCGTGCGCGGCATACCCCTTCACCGCCTCGATCAGATTCGGGAGCAGGTCGGCGCGTCGCTTCAGCTGCACGGTGATGTCGCTCCACGCCTCGTCGACGCGAACGTTCAACTGCACCAGCGAGTTGTACGTCGCCCACAGGTAGATACCGGCGATGACGACGATCGCGACGACGATGAGGACCGGGATAAGCCATTCCCACATGGTCGCCATCCTAGTCCGCACCCGCGGACCTCACGTGCCCGAGCCGCGGACTCCCAGCACTCCCGCGGGCTGCGGGGTCACTCCCCCAGGACGCGCGTGAGGTACCGGTTGCCGAACAGGCGATCGGGGTCGAGGCGGTCGCGCAGCGCCACGAAGTCCGCGAAGCGCGGGTAGCGCGGGCCGAGATCGGCGACGCCGAGCGTGTGCATCTTCCCCCAGTGCGGCCGTCCGTCGTGTGCGAGCATGATCTGCTCGACGGCCTCGAAGTACTCCGACGGATCCTCGCGCCAGTATCGGTGGACCGCGATGTAGGCCGTGTCGCGGTCGTACGCCGTGGACAGCCACCGGTCGTCGGCCGCGGCGAAGCGCACCTCGACGGGGAAGGACACGCGCCATCCCTCGTCGTCGATGAGGCCACGCAGCCGGTCGAAGGCCGCGCCCACGGCCGATGCGGGCAGCGCGTACTCCATCTCGCGGAAGCGCACCGATCGGGAGGTGGCGAACACCTTGTGCGACGCGTCGGTGAAGGCGCGGTCCCCCCAGAGCCGCACCGAGGCCTGCGCGATGGCAGGCACGCTGGCTGGCACCGCCTTGGCGATGCCGCACGCCGCCTGATGCAGGGCACCTCCGACGAGGGTGTCGTCCACCCAGCCCCCGATGACGCCGAGAGGCTTGCGCGGCGCGCTCTCGGGCAGGCGCGTGTTCGTCTTCGTCATCGCGCTGTCGGTGTGGGGGAACCAGTAGAACTCGAAATGATCCGCCTCGGCCGCGCGCCGATGCAGGCTCGCACGGACCTCGTCGAGAGGCTCCGGCTTCTCCACCGCGCTCAGCAGGAACGCCGGGACGCACTGCAGGGTGACCTCGACGAGGATGCCCAGCGCGCCGAGCCCGAGGGCGACGGCCGGAAGCATGTCGGCGTTCTCGTGCTCGTTCACCCGGAGCATCTCGCCGTCGCCCGCGACGAGCGCCACGCCGACGACCTGGGTCGAGAGTCCTCCGAAGCGTACTCCCGTGCCGTGTGTTCCGGTCGAGATGGCCCCGGAGATCGACTGGCGGTCGATGTCGCCGAGATTCGCCATGGCCAGCCCGTACGGCGCGAGCAGTTTCGGGATCTGATGCAGCCTCGTTCCCGCGAGGAACGTCACGCGGGCCCGCTCGGCGTCCACCGAGACCACCCCCGAGAGGTCGGTGAGATCGAGCAGAGCACCGGGCGCCACCGCGATGCCGGTGAAGCTGTGGCCCGCGCCGACGGCCTTGATCGGCATCCCCCGCTCTCGCGCCGCCGTCACCGCTCGCGCCACCGCACCCACCGTGCGCGGAAACTCCATCCGCTGCGGTCGGACGGCGGCCGATCGCGCCCAGTTGCGCCACGTCGCCCCGGGTCGTGTCATAGGAACGCCTTCCCCTCGCCGCGATAGGTCGGCGCCTCGCCGGCGATCTCGCCGTCTGCCACGAGCAGGACGCCATCGACGTGCTCCGCCGTCTCGCCGCTCTTGGCGTGCCGGAACCAGACCCGGTCGCCGATCGCGAGGGATCCCGCCGAAGCGCCTCGGAGGGGCGTCTGCACCTCGCCGGCCGCCTCGCGGGCGAGGGTGCGCAGCGCCTTCGGCCACACCGGTGCCGGCTGCCGCGACGGCGTCGGTGGCCCCGACGCGATCCATCCGCCTCCCAGCACCGTGACCATGTCGGGAGCCGGACGCCGGACGACCTTGAGCGCGAAGGCGGATGCCGGCGCCGGATGAAACCCGCGGTAACCGTCGAAGAGATGGCCGGCGAGCAGTCCGCTGCCGGCGGTGAGCTCGGTCACGGAGCGATCGGATGCCGTCGACTCGAGCGAGCCGGTTCCCCCGCCGTTGACGAACTCCAGGGGCGCGATCTCGCGCAGCGCGGCGACGATGCCGGCCCGTCGGTCGTGGAGCTCGGCGGCCGAGCGTCGCTTCATCCACCGCATGACCGGCGCATCGGTGCCGACGGCGTCCGGCTGGCCGGCGATCTGCGCCTCGTACATCATGAGTCCCACGAGCCGGAACCCGGGGCGGGCGACGATGGCCCGGGCGAGGCGGGCGACGTCGGCGGCGGCGAACAGCGGCGATCGGCGGACGCCGACGTGACCGAGCGCGGCCGAGCGCCAGGAGGCGTCCGCGTCGATCGCGACGCGCACCTCGCAGCGCGCGGTCGGGGCGGCGACGGCGTCCAGAAGATCCAGCTGCGCCGGGTCGTCGACCATGATCGTCACCCGCGCCGCGGCGCGCTCGTCGGCTGCGAGGCGGGCGAGCGCCGCGCGATCGGCCGAGGGGTAGCCCACGACGATGTCATCGTGGGCCTCGGCGAGCCACAGCGCCTCGGGCAGCGTGTAGGCCAGCAGCCCCGCGTAGCCGGGCAGCGCGAGCGTCGCGTCGAGCACCTCCCGCACGCGCACCGACTTGGTCGCGATCCGGATCGGCACGCCGCGCGCGCGGACGAGCATGTCGAGGGCGTTGTGGCGCAGCGCATCGAGTTCGACGACCGCGCACGGCCCCGAGACGTCGGAGACCGCATCCGTGAGGCGACCCCAGTACGCCGCTGCGTCATGCCACCCGGGTGTGGTGGCCTCCCGCGCCAGCAGATCGATCATGTGCCCCCGCTGGGATTCGAACCCAGACTGAAGCGATTTTAAGTCGCCTGCCTCTGCCGGTTGGGCTACGGGGGCGCCGCAGCATCCCCCACGCTACCGCTCAGCGCGCGGCGGCCTTCTCCTTGTCGGCGTCGGCCTTCTTCTCGGGCTCGGCCGGTCGCGGGCGCGCCGCGAACTCCTCGAAGACGTAGCGGGGGTTCTGCACGCTGGAAAGGCTCACGATGTCGCGACCGAGCCAGAGGTTGTTCCACCAGCCCCAGATCACCCGGAACTTGCGCTCCCACGTGGGCATCGCGAGACCGTGGTAGCCGCGGTGCGCGATCCAGGCGATGAAGCCCTTCAGCGCGAGCTTGCCGGACTGGAAGACGCCGTTGTACAGGCCGAGCCCGGCGACGGCTCCCAGGTTCTTGTGGACGTAGTCCTTGGGGTCCTCGCCGCGCAGGACCGCCGTGATGTTCTTCGCGAGCAGCTTGCCCTGGCGCACGGCGTGCTGTGCGTTCGGCACGCACATGCCGCCCACGCCGCCACCGGTGAGGTCGGGCACGGCCGAGACGTCGCCGGCCGCCCAGGCGCCCTCGACGATCTCCTCGTCGGTCCCCACGCGCAGATCGGGACGGGTGCGGATGCGGCCCCGCTCCTCGACGGGCAGGTCGCTGCCGCGCACGACGGTCGGGTTGGCCATCACGCCTGCGGTCCAGATGATCAGATCCGACGGCAGGGTCTCCCCGGTCGAGAGCTCGACGTTGCCGTCGACGGCACCCTTGACCTGAGTGTCCAGGTGAACGTACGCGCCCCGCTTGGCGAGGTCCTTCAGCACCCATTCGCTCGTGGGCAGCGACACCTCGGGCATGATGCGACCCATCGCCTCGATGAGGTGGAAGTGGGTGTCCTCGAACGAGATGGTCGGATACTTCGCCAGCAGCGACGATGCGAACGAGCGGAGCTCGGCGAAGACCTCGATGCCGGCGAAGCCGCCGCCGACGACGATGACCGTCAGCAGACGATCGCGCTCGGGTCCGGCGGGGATCATCGCGGCCTTGTCGAAGTTGTCCAGGAGCTGGTCGCGGATCGCGACGGCCTCTTCGATCGTCTTGAGGCCGATGGCGTTGTCGGCGATCCCGGGGATCGGGAACGTGCGCGAGACAGCCCCGGCGGTGACGACGATCTGGTCGTACGTCTCGGTGAAGGGGTCGCCGATCTCGGGGGTGACGGTCGCCGACTTCGACGCGTGGTCGATGCCGGTGATCTTGCCGGTGAGGATGCGCGTGCGCTTCAGGTGGCGTCGCAGCGACACCACGGAATGACGCGCCTCGATCGAGCCGGCAGCGACTTCCGGCAGGAACGGCTGGTAGGTCATGTAGGGAAGCGGGTCGACGATGGTGACCTCGGCTTCTCCCTTGCGCAGAGTCTTTTCGAGCTTCCAGGCCGTGTAGAAACCTGCGTATCCGCCACCGACGATGAGGATCTTGGGCACGGTGTTGGTCACGAGTGGGGTACTCCCTGAGTCAGCGGCTGGGCGTTCGGGACGCCGATCGGATGCGTCGGACAGCTGCGGTGACGCCGAGCGCCACCAGTATAGCCGCGCTGGTGACCATGACGAGCGGGAGGGTGCCGTACAGCAGGGTCTCCCGGGTCGGCAGCAGCGGCGAATCATCGCGAGAGAGCGATTCGGCCGGAGGAAGGGCCTCGATCTCGACCGGCTCCGCGGTCGGCTGGGCCACGGGCCCCGCATCCGCCCGCCGGTAGATGCGGATCCACTCCTCGAGGCTTCCCATCGGATTCGTGGTGACCGTCGGCACGGAGTCGTTCACCGCCGCGTCGGCGTCGACGAGCCCATAGCCGTAGAGGACCGAGGAGCCCTTGGCCGGGGTCGTGGTGCGGATGAGTCGGTTGATGACGTTGTTCGCATCGAGGTCGGGATGCGCCGAGCGCACGAGTGCGGCGATGCCGGCAACGATCGGGGCGGCACCGCTCGTGCCATCCCACTGCACGACGGCACCGTCTGCCGAGACGCCGAGCAGCTTCTCGCTGGGCGCCGATACGCCCAGGGTGATGCCCTGCGTCGAGGCTTCGACGCTGGCGGTCCCCTCGGGGTCGACCCCGGCGACGGTGAGCACGCCCGGGATCGTCGCCGGCGCCCCGACGGTCGACGTGCCGCTGCCGCGGTTGCCGGCGGCGACGACGATCACCACGTCGTTGTCGAAGGCGTATTGGAACGCGCTGTCCCAGCTGGTGTCCCAATCGGTCGTGTTGGTGGTGAAGGAGAGATTGATGATGTCGGCTCCGTTGTCGACCGCCCAGCGGATGCCGTCGGCGACCTGGTCCACGAACGGCACGGCGGCGGAGGATCCGAAGCCGACCGAGATCGAGAGCAGATCCGCCTCCGGCGCGACGCCGATCATCCCGGTGTCGGCCCCGGTGCCCCGCGCGGCGGCGAGGGAGGCCACCCAGCTGCCGTGGCTCGCGTCGACGGCGCCGACCGGCGTGCGGCCGTCGGTCGATCCGAGACCGGACATGTCTGTGCCGCCGACGACGGCCGGATCCAGCTCGACGGGACCCCGCGCGATGCCGGTGTCGATCACCGCGATCGTGACCCCCGCTCCCCGGGTCGTCTCCCATGCCTCGGTGATGCCGTAGTCGTCGAGCCAGTACTCCAGTCCGCGCACCGGATCGATGACGTCGTCGGGAGAGTCGGCGTCTGCGGGGGGCGTGGCGACGGTCGACCCGGTGAGGAGGGTGACCCCGAGGAGAGCCGCGGCGACGGCGGCGACCACGCGCTTCATGTCGTCGCCGCTCCGGGTTCGGCGCACACGCACACCGCGGGCGACCAGTCGCCGCGTTCGAGGGCCAGGTCGCCGATCGGGTTCACTCCCGGGCCGGCCGCGAGGCTGTGAGCGGCGAGCGCGTGAAGGCACTTCACGCGCGTGGGCATACCGCCCGCGGAGACACCGTCGATCTCGGGGACCTCCCCGTACGGCGCCCGGTCGGCGAGGTAGGCCTCATGGGCGCGCTGGTAGGCGTGGGCGACGTCGTCATCGTCGGCCAGGAGGTCGTTGTACTCGACCATCACCTGTGTCGCCTCCAGCGCCGACATCGCCGCGGTCGCGCCCGGGTGGGTGAGGTAGTAGAACGTGGGGAAAGGCGTGCCGTCATCCAGTCGGGGCGACGTGGCGACCACCGTCGGGTTGCCGCAGGCGCAGCGCGCGGCGACGCCGACGACGCCGCGCGCGGGCCGCCCGAGCTGGGCGCGGAGCACATCCCGCTCGGCGTCGGTCACGGGCGCGAAGGGCGAAGGGATCACGCGCGCCACGTTACCGGGCGCGTCTGGACCGCCGCTGGGTCGCCGGCCCGCACGCACTCACGGGGTCGGGTCATCCGTCGGCTCGGACGTAGCCGGATCCTCGGTGCCGCTGTCCACGGGAACGACCGTCTGGGCGAGGCCGGCCTCGGTGACCGATCTGACCATCTGCGTCATCCAGTCGTTCCGGGTCTGCTCGACGTCCTCACTGACGGGTTCCTGCTCCTGCGGCAGATCGGCCGACGCGAGGTCGTTGTCGACGAGGTAGACCACCTCGCCCGGCTTGACGTAGTAGAGGCGCTCTCGCGCCTGGGTCGTGATGAAGGCCGGGTCGCGCCAACGATCCTGCTGGGCCTCGAGGTCTTCGACGTCGTCCTGCGCGAGCGCGACCGCCGCCTCGAGAGCGTCGATGCGCTGACGCTGCTCGACGTAGGTGCCGATGGTGGGAACGAGCACGAAGGCCGCCAGCACCACCAGGCCGAGCATGATCACCATGAACCCGGACAGCCGGATGCCGCCGAGCCACGTGCGCACGTCGACCGGACGGCGCGTCCGGGAACGCGAAGAGGGAGCCGTCGTCTTGACCACGGCTCCCCCTCTCGTCGTTCGTGCGGTGTATCAGCCCGTGAAGCGCGGGAAGGCTGCGCGGCCGATGAACTCCGCCGCGTCGCCCAGCTCCTCCTCGATGCGCAGAAGCTGATTGTATTTCGCCACGCGCTCGCTGCGTGCGGGCGCGCCGCTCTTGATCTGACCGGCACCGGTGGCGACGACGAGGTCGGCGATCGTCGTGTCCTCGGTCTCGCCCGAGCGGTGCGAGAGCATCGCCGTGTAGCCCGCACGGTGCGCCATGTCGACCGCGTCGAGCGTCTCGCTCAGCGTTCCGATCTGGTTGACCTTCACCAGCAGCGAGTTCGCGACACCGCGGGCGATGCCGTCGGCCAGACGCTGCGGGTTGGTGACGAAAAGGTCGTCTCCGACGAGCTGGGTCTTCGTGCCGAGCACGTCGGTGAGCGCCTTCCAGGCGTCCCAGTCGTCTTCGGCGAGCGCGTCCTCGATCGTGACGATCGGATAGTCGTTCACGAGCCCGACGTAGTAATCGGTGAGTTCGGCAGCGGTCCAGTCCTTGTTCTCCAGGCGGTAGACGCCGTCGGAGAAGAACTCGGTCGCCGCGACATCCAGGCCGAGCGCGATATCGGTGCCGGGAGTCAAGCCCGCCTTCTCGATCGCCTTCACCAGGAAGTCCAAGCCCTCGCGGTTGCTCGGAAGATCGGGGGCGAACCCGCCCTCGTCGCCAAGACCGGTGGCGAACCCGGCAGCCTTCAGCTCGCCCTTGAGGACGTGGTAGACCTCGGTCCCCCAGCGCAGCGACTCCGAGAAGGTCTCGGCCCCGATCGGGGCGAGGAAGAACTCCTGCATGTCGATGCCGTTGTCGGCGTGCTCACCGCCGTTGATGACGTTGAACAGCGGCACGGGCAGGATGTGCGCGTTGGGTCCGCCGAGGTAGCGGAACAGCGGCAGATCCGCCGAGTCGGCGGCCGCCTTGGCCACCGCGAGCGACACGCCGAGGATGGCGTTCGCGCCGGTGCGCCCCTTGTTGTCGGTGCCGTCGGTGGCGATGAGGATCTCGTCGACGATGCGCTGTTCGCTCGCCTCGACGCCCTCGATCGCGGGCCCGAGCTCGTCGATCACGGCCTCGACGGCCTTGAGGACACCCTTGCCGTTGTAGCGGCCCTTGTCGCCGTCACGCAGTTCATATGCTTCGAAAGCGCCGGTGGAAGCGCCCGACGGGACGGCGGCCCGCTGGACGATGCCGTCGTCGAGGAGAACCTCCACCTCGACGGTCGGGTTTCCGCGCGAGTCGAGGATCTCGCGTGCGCCTACAGCCTCGATAAGTGCCACTGAGGACTCCTTGTCAGATGGAGGGTGGGTCTTCGGAACGTCGTCGGTCCGAAGACGAGTCTAGTGATGACCGCGCTCGACGCCACCGGCGTCGCGCGCCGGCCCCGGCTCGACCACGATCGCGAGGGCGATGCCGTCCCATCCCTTCGCGTCGAGGGTCTGCAGGGCGGTCGCGTCGAAGCGCGGATCGCGCGCGAGCATCTCCAGCCCTCGCTGGGTGCCGATGACGTTCGACGCTGTGGTCGCGGGATTGGCGACTTCCCCTCCTCGGCCGATGTTGTCGACGACGACGACGGTTCCGGGGCGCCCCAGACGCGCCGCCCAATCGAGGTAGATCGTGTTCGATTCCTTGTCGGCGTCGATGAACACGAGATCGAACGGCTCGCCGCCGGACAGGGTCGGAAGCACATCCGCAGCACGGCCCTCACGCACCTCGACGCGGTCGGCGAGACCCGCCCGGGTGATGTTCGCCCGGGCCAGTGCCGCATTGACCGGCTCCGCCTCGATGCTCACCACGCTCCCGCGTTCCGGCAGCGCGCGTGCCAGCCAGATGGTGGAGTATCCGCCGAGGGTCCCGATCTCGAGGATGCGCCGCGCACCGGCGATGCGGGTCAGCAGGTGCAGGAACTTGCCGTTGACGGGGGCGACCTCGATAGACGGAAGGCCCGCCGCGTTCTGGTCGTCGACGGCGGCGTCGAGGGTGGGGTCGTGACCGACGAGGGTCTCGGTGAGGTAGCGATCCACGCGTCGCCACGCGTCAGGTGTGGGGTCGGCCATTCCCCCAGCAAATCCCCTGCGCTCGCCCCACGTCAACCCGGCGACGAGGTGTCGTCAGCGGAGCGGACGACCCGCATCCTCTCGAGGCCGACGATGACGACCATCACGATCCCGAGCAGCACCCAGCTGACCACGCCGAGCGGTCCGACGACGGCCATGTCGACGGTGGAGCCGGCGGCCGAGACCAGCACCACGAAGCCGCCGACCGCGTTCAGCGAGCCGTGCGCGAGCACGGCGGGCCACACGGAATCGGTGCGCAGGCGCAGCCATCCGAGGAACAGTCCCCACATCACGCAGCCGCCGACCATGAACAGCACGCCGGTGATGTCGGTGCGGCCGAAGTTGTAGCCGAGCAGGATGACCGGGCTGTGCCACAGCCCCCACGCCACGCCGGTGATCAGGATCGCCGGCCACGCGCCGAGGGGCATCAGGGCGGGTTGGAGCCAGCCGCGCCAGCCGATCTCCTCTCCTGCGGCGAAGACGCTGTTGATGACCGCCCCGAGGGGGATCTGCACCAGCTGCAGCACGAGCAGGAGGTGCAGGGGCGGCAGAGGCGTTCCCGCCGGCACCGCCGCAGCCAGCTGCGCACGGAACCCCGACAGCCCGACGAGGTCGAGGTCGATCCAGCCGAAGGCCGCGGAGAGGAACACCGCGGCGACGACGATCGCGATCGGGACCACCAGCGCGATGCCGAGGTATTGGAACCACCGACCGAGCGGGCCGAGCGGCCAGATGCCGAGAAAGGCCCGGTGCTGCTTTCGCGGGGCGCGAAGCGCGAGAACGACGACGACGGTCGCCACCGTCGGCGTGAACATCATCACCGGCAGGAGGAACGGCGCAGCCGGTGCCGCGAGCCCCGCCGGGTCGATCCACAGCGGCAGTGCGACGAGCCAGGCGAGGCCGAACGAGAGGGCGAGGAAGACCGCGACCGGCACGACCCGGACCCGGGGCATCATGCAGCGTCTCCGTGGTCGCCGCCTTCGCCGCGCTCGCCGCGCTCGCGCAGGGCCAGGAGGAGACCGGCGGCCGTCGATGCATCGTCGACGGTGACGACGAA
Source organism: Microbacterium sp. MTN4-26 (assembly GCF_042846595.1). Classification (NCBI taxonomy): domain Bacteria; kingdom Bacillati; phylum Actinomycetota; class Actinomycetes; order Micrococcales; family Microbacteriaceae; genus Microbacterium; species Microbacterium sp. MTN4-26. The sequence continues at coordinate 84,880 of NZ_BTGO01000003.1, read as the reverse complement.
GGCTCCGCCCCTCGCGCGCTCGACCTCGAGGGCCTCGCCACGGCGCAGGACCACGCCGGTGCGTCCATCCAGTGCCTTCCGCAGTCCCCATCCGCCGAAGTCCGCCATCGGATTGATCGTGACCACCTTCACCTCGACGACCTGATCGAGTGACACCCGGAACCTCGGCACGCCCAGCAGGCTGGTCACGCTCAGTCCGTCGTGGTCGACGCGGACGCGGAACAGCATGGTGGCGAGGATGGCCGCTGTCACGACGACCGCCACGATCAGCAGGATCGGCCAGGCGCTTCCCGCGGTGGCGATGTCGAGTGCGGCGAGTGCGAAGAGGAGTACCGCCGCACCGACGAGCACCGCCATCCCGCCACTCGCGAGAGATGCGGTGCGCACCCAGACGGCGCGCTCGCCCGGCCCCAGGAGGACCGGTGTCGCCGGGCGGACGGTTCCGCCGCTCACCGTCAGGCGCGGCTGCGAAACCCAGGCCACGACTCCGACGACGATCCCCGTGGCGCCGCTCCAGACGAGCGGTCCGAAGATCCCGGCCGACTGCGTGGCCACCGGCAGATCGACCTGCGCCGCATACGTTCCGGTGATCACGACCATCACGGCACCCACGACGGCGGGAGCGAGCGAGCCGAGGAACCGTATCGTGGCTCCCCACTCCCCCTCGCGCGAACCGAGGAGGGCGAACGCCGACAGCACGAGCGTCATCCCTATGCCCAGGCCGGCACTGAGGGCCGGAACGGTCCACGGCGCCGCGAAGCCGTCGGGGGCGCCCGACACCGCCCAATGGACCGCGACGGGGTCGGGAACGCGAGGCAGCAGCCACAGCTGGATCGCCACCGCCGCGACGGTCATCGCCAGCGGCAGGACGATGCCGAACCACACGAACGCGCGGCGCGCCCGGGTGAGTCGTTTCCGATCGTTCTCGGGAGGGGAGACGGTCATGACGGGTCCTCCTCTGGATCCACATCGGCCAGCAGCGAAGCGAGCACGTCCGGCGCGAGCCCGAGGCTCCGCGCACGAGAGGCAAGGGCGACCACGTCGTCGCGGAGCCGGCGCAATCCGTCGGCGGCCTCGGTGACGACCGCACCGCGGCCCCGCCTCATGTCCACGAGGCCCTCGTCGCGCAGCTCCTGGTAGGCGCGCAGCACCGTGTGCAGGTTGAGGTCGAGCGAGCCGGCGACCTCACGCGCGGAGGGAAGCCTCTCCCCCGAGCGGATCTTCCCGGCGGCGATCGCGGTGCGCACCGATGCGGCGACCTGTTCCCACAGGGCCGCGCCGCGTGATGGGTCGATCCGAATCAGCACACCACTATTATACTTTCGCTATAACAACTCCAAAACCCCTGCCGGCGATCTGGAGAGCCGTTCGTCAGGGCCACGACCGTGCACGAATTCAGGCTGCGCGAGGTGCGAGACGCGCCCTGTCGGCGTGTCGCCCCGTCCCCGGCGTGTCCAGCCTGAGTTAGGGCCGAGCGCGAGGCGAAACGGCATCGGGCGCCGGCAAATCAGGGCGCGCCGGCGGCGGAGCCCTTCGTGACGGCCGCAGTCGAAGTAGCGGCCGCGACCACGGCCACTGTCGCGACCACGACCATGCACGAACTCAGGCTGCGCGAGGCGCGGGACGCGTCCTGTCGGCGTGTTGCCCCTCCCCGGCGCGTCCAGCCTGAGTTAGGGCCATACGCGAGGTGGAACGGGCGCCGGGCGGCGGCGCGCCAGGGGGCGGCGCTCTTCGTGACCGCGACGGTGACGGTCGCGGCCGCGACCACGGCCACTGTCGCGACCACGACCATGCACGAACTCAGGCTGCGCGAGGCGCGGGACGCGTCCTGTCGGCGTGTTGCCCCGCCCCGGGCGCGTCCAGCCTGAGTTAGGGCCATACGCGAGGCGGAACGGGCGCCGAGCGGCGGCGCGCCAGGGGGCGGCGCTCTTCGTGACCGCGACGGTGACGGTCGCGGTCGCGACCACGGCCATTGTCGCGACCACGTCCGTGCACGAACTCAGGCTGCGCGAGGCGCGGGACGCGTCCTGTCGGCGTGTCGCCCCGTCCCCGGCGCGTCCAGCCTGAGTTAGGGCCGAGCGGGGAGGAAAAGCGACGGGCGTCGACGCCGGCACGCGGCGGCGCGCCGGGGCGGCGGAGCCCGTCAGGAAGCGTCGCCGCGGGGGTGGCGTGTGGCGGCGCTGGTGCGACCGAAACCGAGAGAGCCGGCGACGGCGGGCAGCAGCGCCTCGGCTGTGCGGCGGTAGCCGAGCGCGCTCGGGTGAAAGCGATCAAGGCTGAACATCTCATCGGGCTGCGAGATGAAGAACGGGCCGACGGCGTGCCGGAGCGAGACCGCATACGCGCCGGCGGCGACGGCCGCGTCCGCCTGAGCGAGTGCGAGCTGGCGCGACATGCGCGATCCGAGCGAACGAAGCGGCTGCGGCACCGGACGGAGGGCACCGAGATCGGGACACGTGCCGACGACCACCTGCGTTCCGCGCGAGCGGAGGCGTGCGATCGCCTCGGTCAGGTGCGAGACGGAGGTCGCCACCGGAACGCGGTGCGTGATGTCGTTCCCGCCGACGACGATGACCGCGACATCGGGTTCGTACTCGTCCGGCAGGTCATCGAGCTGCTCGCGGAGCGCCGATGACTCGGATCCGACGACCGCCACCGTGCGCAGGCGCACGGGTCGCCGCGCCCTGTTCGCGAGGCCCTTGGCGATGCGCGCCCCGAGCGTCTCCTTGCGTCGCGTCGCGCCGAGACCGGCGGCGATCGAGTCACCGAGGATCAGCAGCTCCAGCGGCTCGCCGTCGAGCTTGCGCCGCCACACCCGGTCCGCCTCGAGGGCATCCTCCCCCAGCGGCTTCCCGATCACGCGGCGGGCGTACGCCGCCTGCCGCGCCAGCGCGATGCGGACGACCACCATCGACGATACGACCGCCCCCGCCGCGGTCATCCCGACCACGACGCCCGTCCCGGCCCTGCTCATGCGCCGATTCGACCGGGTCGACGTGAACCCGGGCTGACGCCGCGGTGAACGGATGCGGCCAGACGCCTCACTCGAGCGGTTTGACCTCGAGGTCATCGATGTGCGCCCCGGCGGTCACCGCCGCGAAGTGGGAGTACCCGTCCGCGACAGCCCGCTCGAGCAGGGTCTTGAGGTTCCTCGGTCGCTGTTCGAGCCGCACCCGCTGACCGCGACGGATGAACGCGGCCTTCAGCGCGGCGAGCTCGGCGACCGGCACATCCCGGTCGTGCACGAGCACGATCGCCGGGGTCACCTGGTCGACCTGGTCCGCGACGAGGTCGACGATGCGCTCGAAGCCGATCGAGAAGCCGACGGCCGGCGCCTCCTGCCCGAGGAAGCGTCCGATCATGCCGTCGTAGCGTCCGCCGCCGCCGAGCGAGTAGGGCACCGACGGGTGCGCGACCTCGAAGATGGTGCCGGTGTAATACCCCATCCCCCGCACGAGGAACGGATCGAACGTGAGCGCCACACCGGCGCCGCGCGCGGCGGCGACGGCCGCGCCGATCTCACCGAGCGCAGCGACCGCCTCCCCATCCAGCCCCGCGGGCAGCGCGGCGCGGATCGCCTCGACGCCGAACCCGGATGCCTCTTCCGGCTCGCGCGAAAGGAATTCCGCGAAGGCCTCGACGGCCGCGCGCGCACCGGAGCGCTCGAGCAACTCGGTACGGACCCCGTCCGGGCCGATCTTGTCGAGCTTGTCGATCGTGATGAGAACGCTCGGGCGCTCCTCGACGGGAAAGCCGAAGTGCTCGAGCATCGCGTCGAGCAGGCGCCGGTCGTTGATGCGCACCGAGCCACCCTCGAGCCCGAGGGCATCGAGGGTGTCCAGCGTCGCAGTGATCAGCTCCACCTCGGCACGGGTGGACGCATCCCCGATGATGTCGATGTCGCACTGCATGAACTGCCGATAGCGCCCCTTCTGCGGTCGTTCGGCTCGCCACACGGGCGCGATCTGCACCGCCCGGAAGATCGTGGGGAGCTGCCCGCGGTTGGTCGCGTAGAAGCGCGCCAGCGGGACGGTGAGGTCGTAGCGGAGCCCGAGATCGGTGAGCGCCGCGGGGTCTTCGGCCGCCGCGACGATCGCTTCGGCATTCAGCCCGCGCTTGAGCACGTTGAAGGCGAGCTTCTCGTTGTCACCGCCGATGCCGGCATGCAGGCGCGCGTACTCCTCCATGACGGGGGTCTCGATCTCGTCGAAGCCGTGGGCGCGGTAGCGCTCCCGGATGACGGCGAGCACTCGCTCGCGGCGGGCCTTGTCTGCGGGGAGGAAGTCGCGCATGCCGCGCGGCGGGTTCACGGATGCCACCCGGCTATTGTTCCAGGTCGGCCGCCCCACCCTCTGCCGCACGGACGTCTGCGGTGAGCCCGCGCAGGCGCTCACGCAGGGCCCGCTCCGCGTCCCAGCCGTTCTCGCGGGCCACGGCGACGAGGGCGAGCAGCGCGTCGCCGAGGTCGTGCTCGGACTCGGGGCGTTTCGTCTCGGTCGCTCCGCTCCCTCGCTCAACGACCGGGGGGACGGTCGCCCCGCGAGCGAAGCGAGACGAATCGCCCACGCCCACCTGCGCGGCCTTGCCGACGAGCTTCTGCGCGAGCGCGAGCGACGGCATGTGGTGCGATACTCCATCGAGAACGGACTGCCGCTCGTGCTTCTCGGCCGCCTTCGCGGCGTTCCAGTGCACGAGGACCTCTTCCGGAGTGTTCGCCACGGCACCGGCGAACACATGAGGGTGCCGGCGCACCATCTTCTCCGTCAGCCCTCGCGCGACGTCGTCGATGTCGAAGGGGTCCTCGGCATCCCTCGAGGCGATCTCGGCGTGGAACAGCACCTGCCACAGCAGGTCGCCGAGTTCCTCCCTCATCTCCGCCCGAGGGCCGGCCTCGATCGCGTCGATGAGCTCGGCGCTCTCCTCCACGAGATACGGCACGAGTGCGCGATGGTCGATCTGCTGCGTCCAGACGCACCGGTCACGCACCGCGCGCATCGTGTCGGCGGCTTGCCGGAGCGGATCGCTCAGGCGGTCGTCGCGGGGGTCTTCTGCTCGAGACGGCGATAGTGCCATGCCCGCCACGATACGAGAACACCGGCGAGCACGAGCGAGACCATCGACCCGGCGAGAACACCGAGCGTCGCCTGATCGCGGATCTCCGGATGCTCGGCGAAGGCGAGCTCCGACAGCAGCAGCGAGACGGTGAACCCGATCCCACCGAGCGAGCCCGCCGCCAGAAGGTCGGTGAAGGTGAGCGCCGGCGGGCCTTCGCGACGACCGACGCGGAGGGAGATCCATCCGAAGATCGAGATGCCGATGATCTTGCCGACCGGCAGAGCGACGAGCACACCCCAGAAGGCGGGTGAGAGCTCGCCCGCGCTCACCTGGGGGATGACCACGAGCGCGGCGGAGAACGCGAAGACGGGGAGGACGAGGCCGTTCACCCAGGGCTCCAGCACGTGTCGAGCGTGGAGGGCGGGCTGCTGGCTCATCGCGAGGCCGAGCGCGACGCCGGCGATCGTGGCGTGCACGCCCGACTTGTACACGAGCGCCCACGTCACGACGCCGATGACGATCAAGGCGATCGTGATCGGGATGCGGGCGCGGGTGTCGACGCGGCGGGAGAGGATGCCGAACAGCACGACCAGCCCCGCCGCCCCCAGGAGCATGCCGTAGTTGACGTCACTCGTGAACAGCACGGCGATGAAGATGATGCCCACGATGTCGTCGAGGATCGCGAGAGCGAGCAGGAAGACGCGGAGGGCGGAGGGGAGCCCCTTGCCGAACACCGCGAGCACGCCGAGGGCGAAGGCGATGTCGGTCGCGGTGGGGATGGGCCAGCCGTTGACCGCGTCGGAGCCGTGCGCGATGACGAGGTAGATGACGATCGGGACGATCACGCCGCCCGCGGCGGCGATCGCCGGCTGCAACGCCTTCTTGGCCGAGTTCAGCTGGCCGCTGGTGAGTTCGAACTGCAGCTCGACGGCGACGACGAAGAAGAAGAGGGCGAGGAGGCCGTCCTTGATCCAGTGCGACACCGACAGCTCGAAGAACTCCGGGATGCCGATGTACACGTGCATGAAGTCATCGACGGCGGGCCCAGCGGGAGAGTTGGCCACGGCGAGGCCTGCCGCAGCGGCGACGAGCAGGACGATCGCGGGGAAGCGCTCGGACCGGAACAGTGACAGGAACGGGGGCGACTGAGGAGACTGGGACATCGGGTCCTTTCGTCTGGTGGGATGCGCTGAACGACGCCGACCAGACTTCCCGGCACACCAAGCTCCCAGTCTACCGGCGCCGGGAGCGAGGACCCGACGACCCTCCCCGTGTCCGGAGCACACCGTCGACGCCGCTAGCGTTGAACGCATGCGCGAACTGACGAACACCGAGGCGATCGACCTCGTCGGCCGCTACGAAGCCGGCCAGGAGATCCCCGACACGATGCGCGCCGACGTGCGCCTGCTGGGCGGATTGCTGGGACGGGTGCTCCGCGAGAGCGGTTCACCCGGGCTGTTCGAGGATGTCGAGCGACTGCGCGCGGCGACGATCCAGGCATACACGGATGCGACCCCGGAGGCCTTCGCCCGGGCAGAGGCGATCGCCGACTCCTTCAGCATCGACCGCGCCGAAGAGGTCGCCCGCGCCTTCACCTGCTACTTCCACCTCGTCAACCTCGCCGAGGAGCACCAGCGCGTGCGGGTGCTGCGCCAGCGCGACGGCCGCCCCGACCGCGAGGACGCCACCGACTCGGTCGCTGCGGCCTTCGTGCGCCTGGCCGCCGAGATCGGCGACGATTCAGCCCTCGAGCGTCTGCAGGCGCTGCGCTTCCACCCTGTCTTCACCGCCCACCCGACCGAAGCACGCCGGCGAGCGATCTCCACGGGCATCCGCCGTCTGGCCGAGCTGCTGGAGGAACGCGACGCGACGCTGCGCAACGGCGCCGACGAGGGGCGGACCGAGCGGCAGATGCTCGAGGAGATCGACACGCTGTGGCGCACCGGCCCGCTTCGGGCCGAGAAGCCGTCGCCCACCGACGAGGTGCGCGCCGTGATGGCGGTCTTCGACGACACCCTGTTCACGTCGATCCCGGAGGTCTACCGTCGCGTCGACGATGCGCTGCAGGGACCGGCCGCCGGAAGCCGCTCCCCCGTGGTGCGCCCGTTCGTGAGGATCGGATCCTGGGTCGGCGGCGACCGTGACGGCAACCCGTTCGTGACGGCGTCGGTGACACGCAAGGCGGCGAAGATCGCCAGCGAGCACGTGCTGCTCGGTCTCGAGCGCGCGGCCCTCCGCATCGGACGCACCCTCACCCTCGACGTCGACACGACGCCGCCGAGCGACGCCGTCACGTCGCTGTGGCATCGGCTCCGCTCTGCCGACGAGGATGCGGCGCGCGACATCGCCAAGCGCTCCCCCGGCGAGCTGCACCGCAGCGTCGTGCTGCTGGCGGCACGGAAGATCGCCGCGACCCGCACCCGTGACGCTGATCTGGCCTACGCGACGCCGGACGAGCTGCTGGCCGATCTTCGCGTGGTGCAGGACTCCCTGGTCAGTGCCAGCGCACCGCGGCAGGCCTACGGCCAGCTGCAGCAGCTGATCTGGCAGGTCGAGACCTTCGGTTTCCACCTCGCCGAACTCGAGGTGCGCCAGCACTCCGCGGTGCACCGCAAGGTGCTCGACGAACTCGATGCCGGCGGCGAGCGGTCCGAGCTCGCCGAGGAGGTGCTCGAGGTCTTCCGCGTGGTGAAGTTCCTGCAGGACCGCTACGGTCCGCGTGCGGCAGGTCGCTACATCGTGTCGTTCACGCAGTCGGCTGAGGACCTCGCGAACGTGCACCGCCTCGCCCGCTACGCCGTCGGCGAGGGCGCCACCCCGCCCGTCCTCGATGTCATCCCCCTGTTCGAGACGTTCGCAGATCTCCAGGCCGCGCCCGGCATCCTGCGCGAGATCGTGCAGCATCCGGCGTTCGCGGCCCGTCTCGGCGAAACCGGAAACCGGCTCGAGGTCATGCTCGGGTACTCGGATTCGTCGAAGGACGTGGGCCCGGTCGCGGCGACTCTTGCGCTGTACGAGGCCCAGGCGGCGATCGCGGACTGGGCGAAGGAGTCCGGTATCGAGCTGACGCTGTTCCACGGCCGCGGCGGCGCTCTCGGGCGCGGCGGCGGACCGGCGAACTCGGCGATCCTCGCGCAGCCGCCGCACTCCGTCGACGGCCGGTTCAAGCTCACCGAACAGGGCGAGGTGATCTTCGCCCGCTACGGCGAGCCGGCGATCGCCAAGCGCCATATCGACCAGGTCGCCGCCGCCATGCTCCTGGCCTCCTCGCCTTCCGTGGAGCGCACCAATCGCCACGCCGCCGAGCGATTTCACGCGATCGGCGCGACGATGGATGCCGCCAGCCGCGACCGCTTCGCCGCGCTCGTGAACGCACCGGGCTTCGCGCCGTGGTTCGCGCAGGTGACGCCGATGGAGGAGATCGGGCTGCTGGCGCTGGGATCCCGCCCGGCGCGACGCGGGCTGTCGGTCGAGTCCCTGGCCGACCTGCGTGCCATCCCGTGGGTGTTCGCGTGGTCGCAGGCCCGCATCAACCTCGCCGGCTGGTTCGGTCTGGGAACGGCCCTCGAGGCGGTCGGCGACGAGGGTCAGCTTCGACGAGCCTACGAGCAGTGGCCGCTGTTCCGCACCCTCATCGACAACGTGGCGATGAGTCTCGCGAAGACCGACGACCGCATCGCGATGCGCTACCTGGACCTCGGCGACCGCGAGGAGCTCGCAACGCTGGTCCGCGAGGAGATGGCGCTCACCCGCGCGTGGGTCGTGCGCATCACCGACGGCGACGAGCTGCTGGCGAACAAGCCCGTGCTGCAGCGTGCGGTCAAGCTGCGCAGCCCGTACGTCGACGCGCTGTCCCTGCTCCAGCTGCGGGCGCTGCGCACCCTGCGCGACGACGCCGCGCACGGCCGCGACCTCGACCCCGACCAGCAGCGCCTGCTGCTGTTGTCGGTCAACGGCGTCTCGGCGGGTCTGCAGAACACCGGCTGATCTGCGTCAGAGAGCCTCGTCGTCCGCGTGACGGGCGAGGGAGCGCCCGTACCTCTCGGTGAGTTGCACCATGAGGTCTGGGGTCTCCCGGTCGAGTCCGAAGACGTATCCGGGAAAGTCCAGTTCACGCTGGGCCCGCCGGATCTGCTCGTCGCGCTCGGGCGGGAGGATCTGCGGGGGCTGACCGACGGCCACCCAGCCGATGGGCACGACGGTGTCCGCCGGGAGCACCGTGCGCAGGTGAACCACCGCATTGATGCGCACCTCGCTGCGCGCGCCGATGTGCGCTCCGTTGAACACGCGGGTTCCGGTCGCGAGGAAGACCTCGTCATCGATGACCGCTCCGGAGATGCTGGCCATGGGTCCGACGAGCACATGGGAACCGACATGCACCGGGTTGGTGGCCGTCGCCCGCACCAGTGCGTTCTCCATGACGATGACGTTCTCCGCGAGCGTGACCGCTCCCCCCTCAGCCGTGATCACCGCACCGTGCAGAACCTGACAACCGGCGCCGATCGTCACGTCTCCGCTGATCACTGCCGTCGGGGCGACGACGGCGTCGGGGTGGATGCGCGGAACTGCTCCCAGATGTGCGAATCGCATGGCGCCTCCTCGTCGACGGCGGTCAGCGCCATCGTAGCCAGCCGCATCCGGCCGGCGCGACGCCTCGATACGATTGCGGCGCGAGGAGGACGGAATGGGCGAGCACGCGGCAGGGCGATTGTTCGAGCCCGAGGCGTTCGGATTCTACGAGCGTCTGGCGGCGGACAACACCCGGGAATGGTTCACCGCGCACCGCGAGGAATATGACGGACTCATCCGGGAGCCTCTGGAGATGCTCTGCGAGATCGCCGAAGCGGGGTACAGCTCGGCGAAGGTGTTCCGGCCGAATCGAGATGTGCGCTTCAGCGCCGACAAGTCGCCCTACAAGACGAACGCCGCCATGGTCGCCGGCACGATCGCGAGCATCTACCTGTCGGTGTCGGCGGACGGCATCGAAGTCGGCGGCGGGCTCTATCAGCCCTCGCGGGGACAACTGCGACGCGGCCGCGAGGCCATCGAGGACGATGCCACCGGATCGACCTTCGAGCGCATCGCCGATGACATCGAGGCGGCGGGCTTCACGTTCGCCGGGCCGCCGCTGAAGACCGCGCCGCGCGGCTACGACCGGGAGCACCCTCGCATCGTGCGCCTTCGTCTGACCCACTACGCCGCGCTGCGGCCGCTGCCTCGGGAGGCGACTGTCGACGACATCCAGCACGCCTGGCAGCAGATCGAGCCGCTGCGGCGATGGATCGTCGAGCACGTCGGGCCCTCGGACGACCGCCCCTTCACCCGCTGAGCGCGGGCCTCCACCCGCTGAGCCGCCCCGTCACCCGCTGAGCGCGGGCCTCCCCGTCGGCCGGTTACGCCGGCCGGCTCCCAGCGCGGCGATGTCCACAACTCCTCAAGTTTCGAGGCATTCGAAGCGGGACCGGTCGGAACCGGGCTCGAACGGCTCGAAAGGGAGGAGTTGTGACCGCCGAATGGACGCTGCTCACCCGACGCGGACCGCGGTCAGGCGCCGGTCTCGACCGCGCGGGAGGGGTCGGCGCTGTAGGCCGACCAGCCGCCCACATACAGACGCGCACGACCGATCCCGACGTGCTCCATCGTCAGCAGGTTGTGGCACGCGGTGACGCCCGAGCCGCAGTACGCCGCGACATTGGCGACGCTGTTCGCGTCGACCCCGACGGCTGCGAAGTTCTCCCGGATGCGGTCAGCGGCGAGCAGCCGCCCGTCGGCAGCCACGTTCTCGCGGCAGGGCACGCTCCGCGCACCCGGGACGTGTCCAGGGCGGGGGTCGACCGGATCCTCGTCGCCGGCGAAGCGCTCCCGGGGGCGTGCATCGACGGCGATGACACCGTCGCGGAGGAGGTCGTCAGCGGCGAGCAGCAGATCCGCAGGCCAATCCCGCACCGAGAAGTGCGACCGCTCCCGCACCGGCGACTGCGTCGAAAGGTCTCCGGGGTAGGCGCCGAGTCCGCCGTCGAGCAGCGCGGCGCGATGACCGCTGGCGCGCAGCATCCAGACCAGCCGCGCGGCGATCACCCCGCCCTGATCGTCGTAGGCGACGACGGTGTCGTCATCCGAGATGCCGAGTGTGCGCATCCCCTCGGCGAAGACCTCCGGCGGAGGAAGCGGGTGCCGACCACCCTCGGGTGACGCGGGCGCCGAGAGCCAGGTCTCGAGATCGACGAAGACCGCCCCGGGGAGATGACCGCGGTCGTAGGCCTCTCTGCCCGATCGACCGTCGAGGTACCAGCGCACGTCGGCGAGGACCACGTCACCGGGGAGTCCGTCCAGACCGTCGATCGCGACGAACGGAGGTACCTGCATCGGATCGCTCATCCCTCGAGCCTAATGATCCCGTGCCGGGGTGTTAGCGTCGACGCGTGAGCGCGTGGTGGAGTTCCTTCGTCCATTCATTGACGACGCGTCAGTTCGCACTCGTCGTCCTGCAGACGGTCGTCTGGCTCGGGATGGCCGCCGTCTGGGTCTGGGCCGTCGTTGTGGATCCCGACGGGTGGCGGATGTTCCTGGCCGTCGCGTCGACCGTGCTCGCGCTCTTCTGGACGGGGATCCTCCTCGTCGCGATCCGCGAGAGGCGATCGGTCAGCGAGTGATCATCCTCGGGCTCCGCGATCCGCTTCGATGAGCGCCGCGAGACGATCCAGGTCTGCGCGGACCGCGGCGACATCGCGGGCGAAGTCCGCGTCGGTCAGTTCGATCTGACGCACGGTGAAGACGATCTCCGCCCCCTGAGGATGCGCGAGCACGCGCATCGGGTTCGTCACGGTGGCGCCTGAGGGCAGGGTCACGTCGTGATCGATCACCCCGAGCGTGTTCCGGGCGACGAAACGCACCTCGACACGACCCATGGGCGAGTCGAGGTGCACCCGGTCCCCGTCGATCACCAGATCGCCCTGAGCGAGACCGGCGGCCCAGAGCGGAAGATGACGCGCATCCGCTGCGAACTCGTAGACCCGTCGCGGGTCGGCAGCGATCACCCGGCTGACATGCACTCTCTGCATGGCAATCAGCTTGACACAGGCCCGATGCGCCGGTCGCGCGCGCGGCAACGACATCCTGCCGCTCGCGCGGAGACGAGCCTCAGGACACCGCGGCCTTCTCGGTCTCGGCGGCGAGCGGCCAGAGCTGGTCGAGCAGCTGGCCGACCCAGGACAGGAGATCGGCATCGGCCAGGGCCGCACCGCCGGCGGTCGGCAGCGGCACGACGAGCGCGTCGCCGTTCGCGACGAGCTTCGCTTTCGGATACAGGCGCTGCAGGCGCACACGCATCGAGTCGGGCAGGTGCGCCGGCACGATCCGGAGGTTCGGACCCATCGCGACGACATCGGCGAGCCCGGAACGCGCCGCCCGGCGCCGCAACCGCGCCACGGAGATGAGCCCCGCGACCTCCTCCGGGGGCGTGCCGTAGCGATCGGCGAGCTCCTCGAGAACGAGGTCGATGGCGTCGTCTGCCGCCGTGGCGGCCGCGGCCGCCGACAGCTTCTGGTAGGCCTCGAGGCGCAGCCGCTCGCTGTCGATGTAGAACTCGGGGATGCGCGCCTGCACGGGCAGTTCCAGACGCAGCTCCGTCGGGCCCTCGGTCTCCTCGCCGCGGAACTGCGAGACGGCCTCGCCGATCATCCGGAGGTAGAGGTCGAACCCGACGCCGGCGATGTGTCCGGCCTGTTCGGCGCCGAGCAGGTTTCCCGCCCCGCGCAGTTCGAGGTCCTTGAGGGCGACCTGCATCCCGGAACCGAGATCGTTGTTCACCGCAATGGTCTCGAGTCGGTCGGCCGCGGTCTCCGACAGCGGCTTGCCGTCGTCGTAGAGGAAGTACGCGTACGCCCGTTCGCGACCGCGTCCGACGCGTCCGCGCAGCTGGTGGAGCTGGCTCAGACCGTACTTGTCGGCGCGATCGATGATGATCGTGTTCGCGTTGGAGATGTCCAGGCCCGTCTCGATGATCGTCGTCGAGACCAGCACATCCGCTCGACGCTCCCAGAAGTCGTCGACCACCTGCTCCAGCTGGTGCTCGCCCATCTGCCCGTGCGCCACCGCGATCCGCGCCTCGGGCACGAGCTCGGCGAGGTCGGCCGCGACGCGCTGAATGGACTGCACCCGATTGTGCACGTAGAAGACCTGTCCCTCGCGCAGCAGCTCACGCCGGATCGCCGCGGCGATCTGCTTGTCGTTGCGGGGACCGACGAACGACAGGATCGGATGACGATCCTCCGGCGGCGTCGCGAGCGTCGACATCTCGCGGATGCCGGTGACCGCCATCTCCAGCGTGCGCGGGATCGGGGTCGCGCTCATCGCGAGGATGTCGACGTTGGTCTTCAGCTTCTTCAGCGCATCCTTGTGCTCGACGCCGAAGCGCTGCTCCTCGTCGATGATCATCAGCCCGAGGTCCTTGAAGACGACCTTCTCGGTGAGGATGCGGTGGGTGCCGATCACCATGTCGATCGACCCGTCGGCGAGGCCGGCGACGACCTGTCGCGCCTCCTTGTCGGTCTGGAAGCGCGACAGCGCACGCACCTTGACGGGGAAGCCGGCGAAGCGCTCGGCGAAGGTCTCGAGATGCTGCTTGACCAGGAGCGTGGTGGGAACGAGCATCGCGACCTGCTTGCCGTCCTGGATCGCCTTGAACGCCGCGCGCACGGCGACCTCGGTCTTGCCGAACCCGACGTCGCCGGAGAGGAGTCGATCCATCGGGATGGACTTCTCCATGTCGGCCTTGATCTCGTCGATCGTCTGCAGCTGGTCGGCCGTCTCGGCGAACGGGAAGGCTTCTTCGAGCTCGCGCTGCCACGGCGTGTCCTGCCCGAAGGCGTATCCCTTCGCGGCCATGCGCGCGGAATAGAGCTTCACGAGCTCCACCGCGATGTCGCGCACCGCCTTGCGGGCGCGCCCCTTCGCCTGCGCCCAGTCGCTCCCGCCCATCTTCGACAGCGCGGGTGCCTCTCCCCCGACGTACCGCGACAGGAGGTCGAGCTGATCGGTAGGCACGAACAGCTTGTCGCCGGGGTAGCCGCGCTTGGAGGGCGCGTACTCGAGCACCAGGTACTCCCGCTGGCTCTTCACGGCGTTGCGGCCGCCCGAGGACACCTCCCGCTGCACCAGCTCGACGAACTTGCCGATGCCGTGCGTGGCATGCACGACGAAGTCGCCGGGCTTGAGCTGGAGCGGGTCGACGACGTTCCGGCGCCGCGAGGCGAGCTTCTTCACCACGCGCGCGTCGCCGCCGATGGTGCGGCCGTAGAACTCCGTCTCGGTGAGCACCGCGAACTTCGCACCGTCGGACTGGAAACCCCGTTCGAGCACGGCGCAGGTGAGTTGCGCGGTGCCCGTGGGCACGTCGCCATCGATGCCGTCCACGATCCGCGCGGCGATCCCCCGCTCGCTCAGCACGTCGCGCGCCCGCTCGACCAGTCCGGGACCGGATGCGGTCACCACGACGCGCCAGCCGTCCGAGAGCAGACCCCGCACGTGCTCGGTCGCGCCGTCGACGTTGCCCTGGAAGCTCGGCACCGCTGCCGCGGCGACCTTGACGGTGGCAGCGGCTTCGAGGGCGGCATCCACGTCGATGAGCCCTTCCGCCGACGCGTCGGCCGCGCCCGAGTCGAACCCGCTGAGGGTCCACCACACGCCGCCGCGCTCGGTGATCCGCTCGCGCAGGGTCGGGAGGGTGACGAAATCGCCGGCGCCGAGGTCGACCGGCGTCTGGGCGCCGGCGGTCGCGGCCGACCACGCCGCATCCAGGAATTCGCGGTTCGTCTCACTCAGGGTGATCGCACGCGTGACCGACCGTTCCGGATCGGCGAGTGCGAGCGCGGAGCCTTCCGGGAGGTAGTCGGCGAGGGTCACGAGATCATCCACGAGGACAGGCAGGAGCGATTCCATCCCTTCCACCGGGATGCCTTCGGCCATCTTCTCCAGCATGCCCCGCACGCCGGGCAGGGCGTCTCGGCGTGCCCGGGCGCGCTCGCGCACCGCGGGGGTGAGCAGCAGCTCCCGGCTCGCGACGAGTGTCACGAGGGCGACCTCTCCCGGCAGCGACCGCTGGTCGGCGACGGAGAACGCGCGGATCTGGTCCACCTCGTCGCCGAAGAACTCGACCCGGTAGGGATGGTCGGCCACCGGCGGGAAGACATCGAGGATGCCGCCGCGCACGGCGAATTCGCCGCGGCGCGACACCATGTCGACGCGGTGGTAGGCGCGCTCCACCAGCCCCGCGACGACGTCATCCAGCTCGTGACCGCGGTCGCCCGGACGCAGCGTGATCGCCGGCACGTCGGTGAGCCCCGCGGCGAGCGGCTGCACGGCACCGCGCACCGACGCCGTGACGACGAACGGCGTCGTGCCATCGTGCTCGGCGAGTCGCCGCAGCACGTCGAGGCGACGCCCCACCGTCTCGGGACTCGGGCTCAGCCGCTCGTGGGGAAGCGTCTCCCATGCGGGGAAATGCACCACCTCCACGTTCGGGATGAGCGCTTCCAGCGCCGTCCCGAGCGTCTCCGCCCGGCGGCCCGTCGGTGCCACCGCGAGAAGGACGGGAGGCCGCCCGGAGTCGATCCGACGGCGCAGGAAGGCGGCGAGCAGCGGCGCATCCAGACCGGTCGGAGCGGAGACGTCGACGTCGCGGGAGGCCGAGGAGACGGCGTCCGCGAAGGACTCATCCTGTTCGAGGGCGCGCACGATCCCGGGAACTGTCACCGCACGAGTCTAGTCCGCCTCGCCGACACCGAGACCCACGACCTCGGCACGCGCCTCCTAGGATGAGTGCCGTGAGCGATCCCGCAGACCCCGGCAGCGAGCAGGAGAACACGGCAGGTCACGACTCCTCCGCACCCCCGGCGCCACCGCGTCCGCCGGCCCCCGCGCCGCCCTACGCACCACCGTCGCAGCCGGTGTACGGCACGCCGCAACCGCCCACGGCGGCCCCCGCCGCATCCGGCGAGCAGCCCACACTCGCCTACGGAACCGCACCGCACCCGGGCCAACCTCCGTACGGCCAACCTCCCGCCCCCTACGGCCAGCGTCCGTACGGCCCGCCTCCGGCCGCGTACGGGCAGCCCCCGTACGGCCAGGCCGCGCCGTCCTGGCCGTCCCAGCGCCCCGCCGCGAACGGATCGGCGACACTCGGGATCATCGCCTTCGTCGTGGCCGCCGTCGCCGGAATTCTCGTTCCCGTCCTCGGCGCGGTCGCCGGATACGCCATCGGCGACGGCGTCGGTGCCGAGCTCGGCGACATGCCGGCGAGCGCGGATTTCGAGCTCGCGATCCTCGCTCCGGTGCGGGGCTTGGTGCTGTTCGCAGAGATCACGTTCTGGACCGGGACCGTCCTCGGCATCGGGGCGCTCATCCAGGGCATCGTCGCGGCGGTGAAGGCCCGCGGCCGCGGCTGGGCCATCGCCGCGATCGTGATCGCGGCGCTCGGCCCGATCGTCTACGGCACGCTCGCCTACATCCTCTTCTTCATCGGCCTCGCCGCCGGCGCCCTGTCGAGCGTCCCGTCCTTCTGACGCGTCGCCGCCCGCGCACCCGGAGAGGAGATCGCGCGTACAGAGGACGAAAGCCGCGGCGTCGGTCCTCGTGAAGCGGGGAATCCTCCGGAGGTGTCGGGATGCCGCGTTGCGGCCCGGCACGTCAGGGACGCGGGGCGTGGTGCCGTTGCTGCGCGGCGACGAGACCCTCGTCGACGAGCAGCTCCACCGCATCAGCGGCGTCGGCCAGGAGGTTGGGGAGATTCTGACGCTCGAGCGAGCCGAAGGGATCCAGCACCCAGTCGGCGGGGTCCTGACGGCCGGGCGGACGGCCGATGCCCACGCGCACGCGCGGGAACTCCGGGGTGCCGAGGGCCTTCGCCACGTCGCGAACCCCATTGTGGCCGCCGTGCCCGCCGCCGGACTTGAGCTTGATCGTGTCGAAGGGGATGTCGAGCTCGTCGTGCACGACCACGACGCGCTCGGAGTCGATGCCGTAGAACTTCGCCAGAGAGGACACGGGCCCGCCGGAGACGTTCATGAACGAGTTCGGCTTCGCGAGGATCAGCTTGTCCGCGCCCGGACGCAGCCACGTCTCAGCGACGCGCGCGCCCGCCTTGTGTGCACGCAGAGTCTCACCGCGTCGGTCGGCCAGCTCGTCGATGACCATCTGGCCGACATTGTGACGCGTCGCCTCATACCGCGGTCCGGGGTTGCCGAGCCCCACGATGAGCCACGTGCGTGCCATGTGCTTTCCTCTCGGTCCGGGGGCGGGTCGGAAGACAGCACGAGGGGGATGCGACCGGCGCATCCCCCTCGTGTCCGCTCGCGATTACTCCGCGGATTCCTCGGACTGCTCGGCGGCGACCTCGGCGTCGGCCTCGGCGATCTCCTCCTCCGCGGCCAGCGCGGCGGTCGGCACGTAGATGGCGACGACGAGCGTGTCGGCCTCGGTGACCAGCGACGCGCCACGCGGGAGCTTCAGCTCGCCCGCGGTGACATGGGCGCCGTCCTCCAGTCCCTCCACGTCGACCTCGACGTGCTCGGGGATGTGGGTGGCCTCGACCTCGAGCAGCACGGTGGATGCGTCGAGGTTGGCGATGGTGCCGGCGAAGGGCTCACCGACGACCGTGACGGGCACGTCGACGTGGATCTTCTCTCCCTTCTTGACCACCAGCAGATCGATGTGCTCGATGATCTGACGAACCGGGTCGCGCTGGACGTCCTTGACGAGCGTCAGCTGGTCCTTGCCGTCGATGTCGAGCTCGAGCAGCGCGTTGGCGCGACGCACGAGCAGCGAGACCTGGTGGCCGGGCAGCGCGACGTGGACGGGCGAGGTGCCGTGGCCGTAGATCACGGCCGGGATCTGGCCGGCGGCACGCAGGCGGCGGGCGAAGCCCTTGCCGAAGTTCTCACGCAGCTCGGCGTGGACCTTCGCATCGATTTCGGTCGACATGATGGATTCTCCTTGCGGGCGCACAGGCCCGTTGCGATGCTCCGTCAGGAGCGAGGTATGGGGTGTTCGACTCGAACGCGAGTGCGTGAGGAAGTGCCTGTCCGCCCTCGTCGATCACGGATGCCGCAACGTCATGCGCGTATCCCTCGCCGAAGTTCAGCGACGAGTCTACCAGCGCAGCCGGTACGATGAAGACGCACCCGATCCAGCTTTCTCGGAGGACCCTTCATGGACTACGGCTTCGCCTCGCACGTCATTCTCTGGGCGGTGGGAGCCATCGCCGCGATCGGCGGCGTGGGCGTGGTGCTGGCCTTCTTCAGCATGGGGCGCCAGGCCTACCGGGACTGACCCGACGGCCACACCTCGACGACGACCTTGCCGGATGCACGCGAGTCGCGCGCGGTCGCGAAGGCCTGAACGACGTCGTCGGCGGGAATGACGTGGGTGACGACGTCTTCGATGCCCGGGTTCTCGTCGAGGAGCACGATGGCGTGGTCGATCTCGTCGTTGAAGCGGAAGGTGCCGTACCAGCGCAGCTCCTTCGAGATGAAGGCGGCGATGTTCAGCGGGCGTTCGGCATCGGGGACCATCCCGACCTGAACGACGATGCCGCCGATGGCTGCGGCCTTCAGCGCGGTGTTGATGGACGCGGCGACTCCGGAGCATTCCAGCACGACGTCGTATGCGCTTCCGGGCACGTCGTCGCGGGTGACGTTCAGAGCTTCGGACGCACCGAGGGCCAGCGCCCGCTGGAGGGGTTCGTCGAACACGTCGGTCACCGTCACCTCGGCACCCGCGGCGACCGAGGCGGCCACCGCGAGCAGACCGATCGGCCCCACGCCGGTGACGAGCAGTTTCTTGCCGCGCACGTCGCCGGCCTTCCCCAGTCCGTGCAGGGCCACGGCGAGCGGCTCGGCGAGCACCGCGCGGCGCACCGGAAGGGTCGGCGGCAGCGGACGGACCATCTCGCGATCGACGAGGATGCATTCCACCAGGCCGCCCTGGGTGTGCGGCCACGTGGAGGCCGACCCGAGGTAGGCGCCGCCCGGCCACAGGTGCGGGGCGTCTGCGAGGTCGTCGCGATGCTCGCCGAAGGTCGCGGGGTGCACGGTCACCGGCGTGCCCGGCTGCCACTCCCCGGTCGGGTCGTGGTCGATGCGGCCGGACACCTCGTGCCCCGGAATGAGGGGCTCGCGCACGACGAACGCTCCGTTGGCCCCGTCGAAGTAGTAGTGCAGGTCGCTGCCGCAGATGCCGACGTAGTCGATGCGCACGCGCACCTGATCATCGGTCGGCTGCGGGGTCTCGAGCTCCGCGATGCGGATGCTCTCCTTGCTGTCGATGAACGCGGCGCGCATATCGCTCTCCTTCCGATCAGACGACCGCGGTCATTCCGCCGTCGACGAAGATGTTCTGCCCCGAGACGAAGCTCGAGGCGTCCGAGACGAGGAACCGCAGGGCACCGTCGAGCTCCGAGAAGTCGCCCCAGCGCTGGGCGGGCGTGCGCTGCGCGAGCCAGCCGCTGAAGGCGGGGTCGTCCACGAGGTCGCGGTTCATCTCGGTGGCGAAGTAGCCCGGCGAGAGCGCGTTGACCTGGATGCCGTGGCGGGCGAGATCGGCGGCCATCCCCTTGGTCAGCTGCGCCACTCCCCCTTTGGAGGCGGAGTACGGCGCGATCGTCTGCCGTGCGAGGAACGACTGGACCGACGCGACGTTGACGATCTTGCCGGAGCCCCGCTCGATCATCGCGGGTGCGACGAAGCGCGAGACGTAGAAGACGCCGTTGAGGTTCGCCGCGATGATGTCATCCCAGTCCGAGACCCCGAAGTCCTGGATCGGAGCGCGGCGCTGCACGCCGGCATTGTTGACGAGGATGTCGGGGACGCCGTGTGCGGCGATCATTCCGGTAATCCCCTCCTCGACCCCCGCCGCATCGGTCACGTCGAACGCGACCGATGCGGCGGGCTGGCCCGACGCGTCGGCGATCTCGGAGGCTGAGCGAGCGGCCGCGTCGGCGTTTCGGCCGTGCACGATCACGCGGGCACCGGCGTTCGCCAGGCCTTCGGCGAGCGAGCGTCCGAGGCCGCGCGTCGAACCGGTGACCAGCGCGAGCCGGCCCGAGATGTCGAAGATGTCGGACATGGATTTCCTCCGGTCGTCGGGGTGGGTGCGTTCGGCGGATCAGACCATCGACGCGACGCCGAATACGGCGAGCACGAAGACGAACGCGGTGACCGACTCGATCGCCTGCTGAACCGTCCAGGTTTTCAGCGTCGTCTTCACGTCCATTCCCATGAGGCGACCCACGAGCCAGAACCCCGAGTCGTTGACGTGGCCGGCGAAGACCGAGCCGGCGGCGGTGGCGAGCACGATCGCGGCGATCTGCAGCGGGTTGAAGTCACCCGCGAGCACCGCCGGGGCGGCCAGACCAGCCGCGGTCACGAGAGCCACGGTGGCCGAGCCCTGGGCCAGGCGGATGACGACCGCGATGAGGTAGGCGGCGACGATGACCGGCAGTCCGAGGTCGCTCAGCGTGTCGGCGAGGGCCTCACCGATGCCCGAGGCGCGCAGCACGGCGCCGAACATCCCGCCGGCGCCGGTGATGAGGATGACCGAGGCGACCGGGCCGAGTGCCGAGTCGAGCAGCTTCTCGATCGCCGTGCCCTTCTCACCACGGCGCGTTCCGAGCACGACCATGGCCACCAGGACGGTGATGAGCAGGGCGACGGGCGAGGTGCCCAGCAGCACCAGGACCTGCACCCACAGGTCATCGGCCGAGACGGCGCCGATGCTGGCGAGGGTGGTCAGGCCGGTGTTCATGAAGATGAGGAGCATCGGAAGCAGCAGCAGACCCACGATCGTGCCGGGCTTGGGCGGGTTGACCGGCTGGTCCTCGTCGATGTCACCGAAGAGGGTGGGGACCGGCAGCGGGATGCGCGTCGAGACGAACTTTCCCCAGAGGTAGCCGGAGAGGTACCAGGTGGGGAAGGCGATGATCAGACCGACGATCAGCACGATCCCGAGGTTGGCGCCGTAGAGCTCGGTCGCCGTGACCGGGCCCGGGTGCGGGGGCAGGAACACGTGCATGACCGAGAACGCCGCGGCGGTCGGGATGCCGAACAGCAGCACGTTGTTCTTGGACACGCGGCGGGCCACCGCGAAGACGATCGGGAGCATCATGACGAGGCCGGCGTCGAAGAACATCGGGAACCCCAGTATCAACGAGGCGATGCCCAGCGCGAACGGCGCGCGCTTCTCGCCGAAGATGTCGACGAACCGGTCGGCGAGCGCTTTGGCGCCGCCGGAGTGCTCGATCAGACGGCCGAGCATCGCCCCCAGCGCCACCAGCAGCGCGACGGAGCCGAGCGTGCCGCCGAGACCCGTGGTGAGTGTCGTCGCGATGGCGCTCACGGGGATCTGCGCGGCGAAGGCCGTCAGGAGCGAAACGATGATCAGCGTCAGGAAGGCGTGCACCTTGAAGACGATGATGAGCAGCAGGATGAGCGCGATCGCGCCGGCTGCGATCAGCAGCAGCGGAGCCGTGCCCAGGGTCTGGGACCAATCTTCCATCGGTGAATCTCCGTTGATATGCCGAGGGCACCGACGAAGTCGTGCGGTGTCCGCGTGTACTATGCGAGCGTCCTCCGCAAGTCATCGCGAGGACACCCGATCCTTACACAAAGATCGTATTATTACCACCAGAAGATCGTATTTATTGGAGTCGCCGTGGCGCAGGCCTCGCACACGAACGTGCTCGACGACCTCGGTGTCCGCATCGCCGCGGGCGAGCTGACGTCCGGGCAGGTCCTGACCGCCGCCGGTCTCGAGGATGAGTACGGGGTCTCCCGCACGGTCATCCGGGAGGCCGTGCGCGTGCTGGAGGCCATGGGGATGGTCGCCTCGCGTCGGCGCGTCGGCGTCACCGTGCAGCCGGCGACAGCGTGGAGCGCGCTGGACCCGCGCCTGATCGCCTGGCAGCTGGCCGGCCCTCGACGAGCGCAGCAGCTGGTCGTCGTCACCGAGCTCCGTGCCGCGATCGAGCCCATCGCGGCACGACTGGCCGCGTCACGTGCGAGCGACGTGCAGCGCTCGGAGATCGTTCGTCTCTCGACGCTCCTCGAGGAGCTCGGCGCGCAGGGCCGCGGAGACACGGAGGAGTACCTCGCCGCGGATATCGCCTTCCACGACCTCATCCTCGATGCCAGCGGCAACCTCATGCTCGCCGCGGTGAAGAAGCCGATCGCCGAAGTCATCGCCGGGAGATCCCGCGTCGGTCTCACTCCCGCGACGCCCGAGCACGAGGCGCTGCACAATCACGCGCAGACGGCAGCGGCCATCGCGCGCGGCGACGCCGCCGCCGCGGAGCACCACACGCGGCGCTATGTCGACACGGTGCTGGGCGAAGTCAGGGGCGAGTCGGGCTGACGGCGCTCAGCGGGCCGTCACGTCGCATCCGATCCCGGACGGGTCTGCGAGTAGTGATCGAGATACCGCGCGAACTCCGCGTCGTAGTGGGCCTTCCGCTCGGAGCGCGGCGTCACATGCCCCGGAGCGGCGTCGTCGAAGGCGGCGTGCTCCGACGGCAGGCCGCTCGCGAGCAGTCCCATGCGGACCGCGCCGACGACCGAGCTGTGCTGGAGAGCCGAGACCTCCATCTCGGCATCGAAGACATCGGCGACCAGCTGGGTCCAGAACGGCGACGACAGCACGCCCCCCGACAGGACGATGCGCCGGGGCATGCCGTTCAGAGCGGTGAGCTCCTTGAAGCAGTGGTAGAGCGAGAAGACGATCCCCTCGAGCACGCCCTGGTACATGTCGGCGCGACTGTGGGTGGGCTTCAGGTCGAGGAAGCCGCCGCGGCGCTGGTCCTGCCATCCCGGACTGCGCTCGCCGAACAGGAACGGCAGGAACACGGGCAGCTCGGTCTTGTCCGCAGACAGGAGCGGCTCGATCTCGGAGTAGTCGGTCGTCAGCCCGAACAGCCGCTCCCTGGCCCAGTCCACGCAGTTTCCGCATCCCGAGGTCGCAGCCCCGCTCAGCGCGCCGAGCGGAGATCGGTACGACCACGTGCTCATCGCCGGCGAGAACGAGGGATGCCGCGTCGCGAACCTGAGGGCACCGCTGGTTCCCATCGAGAACGTCATGTCCCCGGGTTCGGTGGCCCGGTCCCCGACCTGGCTGAGGCCGCCGTCCGGCCCGGGCGTGAGCACCGGGATACCGGCTCGAAGCCCGAGGAGCACGGCCGCGTCGCGCGAGAGCGGCACGGTGTGGCCGGCGCCGCGCAGGGCCGGCAGGCGCACATCGGCGATGCCGAGCCGGTCGAGGACCTCCGCGTCCCACTCCAGGCTGTCGGCGCCGAGCATTCCCGTGCCGGACGCGAGGGAGACGTTGGTCGATGCCTCCCCGGTCATCCGGGCGAAGTTCAGCGAGGCCTGGTCCAGCGCGAGTCGACCGTCGAGCGAGACCCCCTGCTCCGACAGCCATGCGAGCTTGAACGCGGGATAGATCGCGTTGACCATGCAGCCGGTGCGCTCGTAGAACCACCAGGTGAAATCGGCGTCACGTCGCTCTCGCGCAGACAGGTCCTGAGCGCTCGTGTCGGGCCACTCCCGCACGGGGGTGATCACGCGCAGGTCGTCATCGACAAGTGTGAGGCCGTGCCAGGTGCCGCTGAGCACGATGAGGTCCACCGCGACGCCGGCAGCCGCTTCTCGACCCAGGGCCATCAGCTGGGTGTAGATCGCGTCGGGATCGCGGACCGAGGTGTCGGGCCCCGGCACCTCGAAGCGCCGACTGCGCACCGAGGTGTGACCGGTCTCGGAGTCGAACAGGAGCGTCTTGGCCGAGGTGGTGCTTGATTCCAACGCGAGAATGATCATGTTCCAGGTCCGTCGTCTGTGACTTCCGGGGCATCGGTCGCCCCGCACTCAATAATATGATTTATTCGATCGTATCGGTTGCACCCACACCCTAGGCTGTATAGCGGCCCGGACGCCGCTCGGCGGCTCGCGGGCGACCCGACGAGCGGATCAAGAAGGAGCGCGCGTGAGCGAGAACTCAGCGAACATCGGCGTGGTCGGTCTGGCGGTGATGGGCTCGAATCTGGCCCGCAACCTCGCCAGCCGCGAAGGAAACACGGTGGCGGTGTACAACCGCTCTCGGGCCAAGACCGACGAGCTCGTCGCCGAGCACCCCGAAGCCGGCTTCGTCCCCGCGTTCTCCTACGAGGAGTTCGCCGCGTCGCTGCAGAAGCCGCGTGCGGCGATCATCATGGTCAAGGCCGGAAGGCCGACCGACGCGGTGATCGAGTCGCTCGTCGAGGTCTTCGAACCCGGCGACATCATCGTCGACGGCGGCAATGCGCTGTTCACCGACACCATCCGCCGTGAGAAGGCCGTGCGCGAGACAGGCATCAACTTCGTCGGGATGGGCGTGTCCGGCGGTGAGGAGGGCGCACTCCTCGGGCCCTCGATCATGCCCGGCGGCTCCGACGAGTCGTGGGTCACCCTGGGGCCGATCCTGACCTCCATCGCCGCGGTCGCCGAAGGCGAGCCCTGCGTCACGCACGTCGGACACAACGGCGCCGGCCACTTCGTGAAGATGGTGCACAACGGCATCGAGTACGCCGACATGCAGCTGATCGCCGAGGCCTATGACCTCATCCGACGCGGCACCGGCAAGACCCCCGCCGAGATCGCCGATGTCTTCGCGGAATGGAACCGCGGCGAACTGGAGTCGTACCTCATAGAGATCACCGCCGAGGTGCTCCGTCAGGTCGACGCCGACACCGGAAAGCCCCTCGTCGATGTCATCCTCGATCAGGCGGGTGCCAAGGGCACCGGAGCCTGGACCGTGCAGACGGCCCTCTCCCTCGGCGTGCCGGTCTCCGGCATCGCCGAAGCCACCTTCGCGCGCTCGCTGTCCAGCCACCCCGAGCAGCGCGAGGTCTCCCGCGACCTGCCGGGGCCTGCCGACGACGCGCAGCAGTCCTGGACCGTCGAAGACCCCGACGCGTTCATCGAGAAGATCCGACTCGCCCTCTACGCGTCCAAGATCGTCGCCTACTCGCAGGGCTTCGACGAGATCCGCGCCGGCGCGGCGGAGTACGACTGGAACATCGACCTGGGTGCGGTGTCGAAGATCTGGCGCGGCGGCTGCATCATCCGCGCACAGTTCCTCAACCGCATCGCCGAGGCCTACGACACCGAGGCCGACCTGCCCGTGCTGCTGACGGCGCCGTACTTCGTCGAGGCTCTGCAGCGCGCACAGACGGCGTGGCGCGAAGTCGTCGCGACCTCCGCGAGGGTGGGAATCCCCGCGCCGGCGTTCTCGTCGTCGCTGGCGTACTACGACGGGCTGCGCGCGGATCGGCTCCCCGCCGCCCTCATCCAGGGACAGCGCGACTTCTTCGGCGCCCACACGTACAAGCGCGTCGACAAAGAAGGCACCTTCCACACCCTGTGGTCGGGCGACCGCACGGAGATCGAGGCCGAAGACACCCACTGAGGCCGGTCAAGCCCCGCGATCGCCGGAGCCGCCGAGGTCTAGGGTCGGGGAGCATGAGCTCTCTGCGCATCCTGTTCCTCGGCGGCTCCGGCGTCATCAGCACCGCGTGCGTGCGTGCCGCGGTCGCCGCCGGCCACGACGTCGCCGTCCTCAATCGCGGCAGCCGCTCCCGGCCTCTTCCCGAGGGCGTCCGTGAGCTGACGGCCGACGTGCGCGACGGTGACGCCGTGAGAGGGGCGATCGGAGGCGACCGGTTCGACGTCGTCGCCGACTTCCTCTCCTTCATCCCCGACCACGTCGAGACGACCCTCTCCGCCGTCGGATCGCCCGCTCAGTACATCTTCATCAGCTCGGCCTCCGCCTACCAGAAGCCGCCGCGTCGACTCCCGGTGACCGAGTCCACGCCCCTTCACAACCCGTACTGGCAGTACTCGCGCGACAAGATCGCGTGCGAAGATCTGCTCGTGCAGCGCTCGCGGCGCGACGGACTGCCGATGACCATCGTGCGACCGTCGCACACCTACGACGACACGCTCCTGCCGACCCTGGCCGGATGGACCGACATCGCCCGGATGCGCGCCGGCAAGCCGGTGGTCATCCACGGCGACGGCACCACGCCGTGGACCATCACCCACGCCGACGACTTCGCCGTGGCGTTCACCGGTCTTCTCGGTCACCCGGCGGCGATCGGTGACTCCTTCACGATCACCGGCACCCACGCACCGACGTGGAACGACATCTACGGATGGCTCGCGGAGGCGGCCGGCGTCGCCGACCCGCGATTCGTGCACGTGGCCAGCGAGACGATCGCACGGTGGTCACCCGACCTCGGCCCCACTCTCCTGGGCGACAAGGCTCATGCGATGGTCTTCGACTCCGCGAAGGTCACGGCCCTCGTGCCGGAGTTCCGCACAAGGGTGACCTTCGACGAGGGCGCACGGCGCATGATCGCCTTCCACGACGCACATCCCGAGCGCCGGCGCGTCGACGCGGACCTCGATGCGCTGTTCGATCGCATGATCGCGCATGCCGATGCGGCCGGGGTCTGATCGCCCCGGCCGCATGGCCGCCGTCACCGGGTGATGTCGGTCACGACTCCCTTCGCGAGGCGCAACCGGCGCCGTGCCCGTCGTGCGACCGCGGAGTCGTGCGTGACGGCGATGAGCGTCAGCCCGTCCGCGTTCAGGCGCTCCAGGAGAGAGAGGATCTCGTCGCGCATGCTCTCGTCGAGGTTGCCGGTGGGCTCGTCGGCGAGGAGGACCCTCGGGCGCTTCACGATCGCACGCGCGATCGCCACGCGCTGCTGCTGGCCCCCGGAGAGCTCCGACGGCCGGTGATCCGCGCGCTCGGCGAGCCCGACCTGCCCGAGCGCCTCGGCCACGCGTTCGGCACGCTCCGCCTTCGGCACCGACAGCGGCTCGAGTGCCATGTCGACGTTCTCGGCCGCTGTCAGCGTCGGGATCAGGTTGAACCCCTGGAAGACGAAGCCGATCTCGCGCGCCCGCAGACTCTCGAGCTCTCCGCGCGAAGCAGCGGCGATGTCGAGGTCTCCCAGGAGAACGCGACCCGACGTCGGCTTGTCCAGGGCACCGAGCACCTGGAGCAGCGTGGACTTCCCCCCGCCGGTCGGCCCCTGGATCGTGACGAAATCACCCGTCGCGATCTCGAGGTCGACACCGGTGAGGGCCTTCACGATCCGCCCCTTCTGCTGGTACGTGCGCCTCACGTCCGTCAGGCGGTAGAGCACGGCGGGGACGGCGTCCGGTGCGGTGTCCGCGTCGGTGTCGATCATGGTCATGAGGGCTCTCCGTTCAGGGATCGATGCGAGATGTGCGACCAGTGGGGCCGGGCGGGGGTCATCCGACAGACCTCAGCGCCTCGGCCGGGCTGAGGCGCGCCGCGCGCCAGCCGCCGAACGCGCCCGCCAGCAGTCCGCCGATGATCGCCAGACCGATGGCGGCACCGACGACCCACAGCGTGACCGGCGCCTGCAGCACGATCTCGGTCGCGGTCTGCGCCGCGGCCTGACCGAACGCCTGGCCGCCGGGACCTCCCCCGGCTGCACCCCCGGGTCCTGCGGCCGCGGTGGCCCCGGCAGTGGTGGAGATCGTGGGCGAGACGATGTTGATGATCCCGATGCCGAGGAGCCCGACCACGAGACCCGCGGCACCGCCGATGAGGCTCTGCACCACAGACTCCCCCGCGACCTGGCCGACGACACGCCCGTTGGACCAGCCGATGGCCTTGAGCGTGCCGAATTCCCGTGTGCGCCGGCTCACGCCCGAGATGGTGAACAGCACCGCGAGGGCGAGGGCGACGGCCAGAACGATCACCGACAGCCACGTGCCGAGGTTCGTGATGAGGGCGGACGCGCTCGAGAGGGAGCCCGACACGGTCGATGCGAGGTCGGACTGCGAGCTGACGGTCGCATCCGGGAGCGCCTCTTCGATCTCGGCCTGCACGGCACTGATCCCATCCGATGACGACGCCTGCACGTACACGGTCGAGAGCACGTCTCCGACGCCCGAGAGATCCTGCGCGACATCGAGAGGGATGTACGCGTTGGCGGCGGTGTCGGCCTCGTCGGAGGTGGATGCGACCACGCCGACGACCTCGAACTCCTCACCGGCGATCTCCATCGTGTCGCCGACGGCGAGTTCCGCCGTGGTCGCATAGCTGGCGTCGATGACGGCCACAGCGGCGCCTGCATCCGCGGACTCCAGTGCGCGGCCGTCGGTGACGGTGACCGACGAGAGCGGCCCGATGGCGGCCGCATCCGGCTCGATGCCCATGACCGTGAAGGAGTCCAGGCCGAAGGCGCCGCCTCCGAATCCGCCGCCGCCCGCGCCGCCTTCGGGCGGAGCCTGGGCCGTGCCCTCCTCGGCGGCGGGGCTCTCGGCGGGCGCCTGGCCGACTTCGCCGGAGAACGTCGTGTTCGTCAGGCTCAGGGTGCCGGTCGCGGCCTCGACGCCGTCGGCTGCGAGTACCGTGTCGAGCACAGACGCATCCAGCGTCGAGCGGAACATCTCCGTCGTCAGCTGCGACTGCTCGATCGAGGTCGTGCCCTCCTCGTCGGTCGCCCCGGCATCCTCGTCGAAGTCGAACTGCTGACCGCGGGTCCCTTCGCCCGGCTCCGCCTGCGCGCCGGTCACGGTCAGATCCGTGCCGACGCCGTAGACCGACTCGAGCGCCTGAGCCTGGGCGTCGCGTACTCCAGCCGCCAGCGAGTTCACGATCATCACGAGGGCGATCGCGATCGCAAGGCCCGAGGCCACGATCACCGTCTGCTTCTTGCGGCCGGCCAGCTCCCGCCGCAGGTACCTTGCGTACATGGGTCTCCTCTCGGCGGTCCGTCCGCCGTGGCGAGACTATGAGCCGTCCTGATGACGGTCCGTTGCGCGGGTTATGAGGTCGTTATGGATCGTCGTCTCGGCATTTCACAGCATCCGCATAGAACTCGCCATAGGAATCGCATAGCTTGATCTCCACAATGGGTGTCATGACCACCCCGATCTCCGCGAACGCCCTCACCCGCCCTGACGGATCGCCCTTGCGCGTTCTCGTCGTCGACGACGAGCAGATGCTGACGGACCTGCTGTCGATGGCGCTGCGCATGGAGGGATGGGATGTGCGCACGGCGGCGTCGGGTCTGCAGGCGCTCCAGGAGACACGGGACTTCGCGCCGGACGCACTCGTGCTGGACATCATGATGCCCGACCTCGACGGGATGGCGGTGCTGCAGCGGCTGCGCCAGTCGGGCAATGACGTCCCTGTGCTCTTCCTCACCGCGAAGGATGCCGTCAGCGACCGTGTGGCGGGGTTGACCGCCGGGGGCGATGACTACGTGACCAAGCCGTTCAGCCTGGAGGAGGTGGTCGCGCGTCTGCGCGGGCTGATGCGGCGCGCGGGAACGGCGCTGTCGGCGGAGGCCGAGCCGATCCTCCGCGTCGGCGACCTGTCGCTGAACGAGGACAGCCACGAGGTCATGCGCGGCGCCGACGAGATCGAACTGACAGCGACGGAGTTCGAACTGCTGCGCTTCCTCATGCGCAACCAGCGTCGGGTGGTGTCCAAGGCCCAGATCCTCGATCGGGTCTGGAACTACGATTTCGGCGGGCGCTCCAGCGTCGTCGAGCTCTACATCTCCTACCTGCGCAAGAAGCTCGACGCCGGACGCGAGCCGCTCATCCACACCGTCCGCGGCGTCGGCTACATGATCAAGGCGCCGCAGTGACCTCACGTCCCTCGGTGCGCGGCCGCCGCCGGTGGAGCCTGCAGGCGCGCCTGATCACCGCGATCGTGGCCGTCGTGGCGCTCATCCTCGTGATGGTGGCGATCGCCACGAGCGCCGTCCTCGGTCGCGTGCTGCAGGACAACCTCAACGCACAGGTGCAGACCGCCGCCCAGCAGACGGCGGGGACCCTGCTCGACCTCAAGGTGCCGCGCGATGAGCAGCAGGTCACGGCGTCGGAGGTCCTTCAAGCCGGGAATCAGCCACAGGGAACGGTCCTCGTGCTGCGGGGCGGGATCGACGGCACCCAGACCGGCGCATACGTCGCGGGCCCGGGAGAGATCGTGGTGCTCACCGCGCAGCAGGTCGAGGACATCCTCCTCGGAGTCACGACGCCCGATTACACGACCGTGTCGATCGACGGGCTCGGCGACTACCGGATGTTCCCGTATCAGTCGCTCGGCTACGTCGCATACGCGGGGATGCCGGAGTCGGGTGTGCAGCAGACGGTCACCCCGATCATCACGTCGGTCGTGCTCATGACCACCGGAGGACTCGTCCTCCTCGCCGTGATCGTGGCGTGGATCGTGCGCCGCTCTCTGGCGCCGCTGCGCGCCGTCGCCGCGACGGCGACACGCGTCGCGAGCCAGCCGCTGGCCGAGGGCGAGGTGTCCATCACCGAGCGGGTGCCCGAGGATCAGACCGACGAGAACACCGAGATCGGCCGGGTCGGCCACGCGCTGAACACGCTCCTGGACCACGTGGACTCCTCCCTCGACGCCCGTCAGCGGAACGAGGAGCGGATGCGGTCGTTCGTCGCCGACGCCAGTCACGAGCTGCGCACCCCGCTGGCCTCGATCCGAGGCTTCTCGGAGCTGTCGCTGCGAGCCCTGCGCGCCCATCCGGACTCGCCGCAGGCCGCGGAGACCACCGAGCAGTCCCTCGAGCGGATCCAGGCGCAGTCGGTGCGGATGACCGACCTCGTGGAGGACCTTCTGCTGCTGGCCCGGCTCGATGAGGGACAGGAGCTCGTCTACAGTCCGATCGATCTGACCCAGGTCGCGGTGGAGTCGGTGGCCGACGCGCGGCCGGCCGGACCCGAGCACGAGTGGATCCTCGATGTTCCGGACGAGTCGCTCTACGTCGCCGGAGACGCCACCCGCCTGCATCAGGTGGCGGCGAACCTGCTCGCCAACGCCCGCACCCACACCCCCGCCGGGACCGAGGTGACCGTGAGCGTGAGCCGGGAGGACGGCGACGCGGTGCTGCGCGTGCACGACGACGGCCCGGGTGTCGATCCCTCGATCGCCGACGAGCTGTTCGAGCGGTTCTCCCGCGCCGACCGTTCCCGCGCCCGCAAGAGCGGCGGAACGGGACTGGGCCTGTCGATCGCCAAGGCGATCGTGGCCGCGCACGGCGGCAGGCTCTCGGTGCAGAGCGAGCCCGGCGACACCACGTTCGAGGTGCGGATCCCCGCACGTCCCGCGGACCCCGCGGCCGCTCCGGCGGATCGCGCCGTCGATTCCGACGTGTCGGTTCAGTAGCCCGAGTCAGTAGCCCGAGAAGGCGTCGGTCGTGATCGACCGCGCCTTATCGAGCGCGGGCGCAAGATCCGCGATCAGTCGTGGCGGACCCGAGATGTAGGCATGGCGCATCGCGATGTCTGGCACGACCCGCAGCAGGCCGTCGGCATCCAGTCGCACTCCGCGCGCCCAGCGCCAGTGCGACGGCAGCTGGTCCGGTTCGTCGCGGGTGAAGACGATCACGGGAACGCCGGACGCCTCGATCTCGTCGCGGAACACCAGTTCGGACGCCTCTGCGGCGACGTAGACGAGCACGACGTCGCGATCCTGATCGGTCAGTCGCCCCTGCCGGAGCTGCGAGACGAACGGCGTGACGCCGATCCCAGCGGCCACCATGAGCACCGGGCTCGTGGTGCTGGACGGGAGCAGGAAGTCCCCCCAGACGCCGGTGACAGCCAGCGACGATCCCTCGGTCACCTCGGCGAGCGCTTTCTTGTAGCTGCTCTGGGCCTTGCCCGCCGTCACCGCATCCCGGAACGCGACCCGAACCTCGGGAGCGTCGGCGGGCGCCGAGACGATGCTGAACTCGCGACGGGTTCCTCGCGCGTCGGGCCGGTGGTGCGGAACATCGAGCTCGAGGAACTGGCCCGGGTCGAATCGCAACGGTCGCTTGGCGCGGAAGCTCAGCTCCTGCACCGTGGGCGTGAGGTGGCGACGGCCGATGAGCGTCAGGCGCACCGCTGTGCGGAACGTGAACGCGAAGGCGAGCAGGTTCCCGATGAGGAGGGCGCGTTCCTGCCCGAGGCTGACCGCGCCGAGGTCGATGGGCCACCCGGCGAGAACGCCCACGAGGGCGGCCACGCTCAGCTGCTGCCAGCGACGAGGCGGCAGCGTGAGCGGCTCGGAGAGCATGAAGGCGCCGAGGAAGAGGAACGGCGAGGCCCAGATCACCGGCCCCACGATCTCCGCTCCTGCCACGGTGATGCCCGCCTGCTGGTACTGCACCGCCGTCCGCAGCACGCCCACGCCGACGGCGACGACGAGGAAGAGCGCGACCACGCGCACCTTCTCGGTACGCCACAGCACGGCCAATCCGAAGAGGATGACCGGCGCGGCCAGCACCGGCGTGCCCACCCACCACGACGACGCGCCGAGCGCCGGCACGGCGGCGCCGAAGAGGGTGAGGACGGTCGCCCCGACGGCGGCGGGGTTGAAGATGTGACGGCCCCGCCACGCGAGCAGGTACTTCGACGCCGAGGCGACGACTCCGGCGAGGGCGATGCCGGCGAGCGCCGCGGGATCGAGAGTGGGTCGCAGCACGAACAGCAGGATGAACGAGGTGATGAGCGCGGACTCGAGCCGCAGCGGGAGCCGCAGCACCCGGTGGGCGATCGCATCCGTCGCCGCACTGACCAGGAGCAGCACGGCGAGCGTCGCGAGCAGCTCGAGCGGCCCGGGCGCGACGAGCCCGAAGACGGACACCACGAGGGCGACGGCGCTCAGCCCGACCAGCGCGAGGAACACCACCCGATACATCGACAGGCGGCCGAGCACCGCGAACACGCGGTTCGAGAACGAGGTCAGCGTGGCGATCACTCCCCCACGCTAACTCTCCCGGCGCATGTCCCGGCTCCCCGTGGACGGGCGCACGCGTGTCGCAGACATCCCAGAGCACCCGAAGCACAGCGCCGGATCCGTGAAGAAATCGTGAAGAATCCGCCCAGGTGCCTCACCACCCGTTGTCTCGACGCACGTCGGGACGCATGCTGTCAGCCTGCGGGGCGACACTGGGGAGTGGCCCGGACGGCGAGTTCGTCCGGAGACGGCCCCGCGGGCTGGGGGTCACACCATGCACGTCATCGATGCCGTCGTCGCCGCCTCCTGTGCGGTGATCGTTCTCGGAGCATGCTCGCTCCGAGGTTCCGACCGGAACCGGGAGCGAGCGCGAAGCGGTTGTCTCATCTCTGCTGCGCTGCTGGTCATCGCCGTTCTGAACCTGCTCGTCGAACTCGCCGACCGCGCGGGCGACCCTGCCGCGGTCGCACTGCACAGCGCGACGCTCGTGATGCCGCTGGTCCTCGTCGGCCTCGGTCTCATGGGGATTCGCGGCGTGACCGCCGAAGCTGGAGCGGCGACCCCGCTGCGGGTCGTCGCCATCGGCGCGCATCCGGATGACCTCGAGCTGGCCGCCGGCGGGACCCTGGCGAGGTGGGCCTCCGAGGGCGCGCACGTTCACGGCCTGGTGATGAGCCACGGGTCGCGAGGCGGCGATGCCGAGCGACGGATCCATGAGGCGGTCGCCGGGGCTCACGCGATGGGACTCGTCGACATCGACGTCCTCGACCACCCCGACACGTGTCTGGCCGAACACGCGAACGAGATGGTGCTCGCCATCGAAGACACGCTCCGGCGCATCGAGCCCGACATCATCATCACCCACTCGCACCACGATGCGCATCAGGACCACGCCGCTGTGCACGATGCGGTCATGCGCGCCGCGCGCCGTGCGACCTCCATCCTGTGCTTCGAATCCCCCTCGGTGACCAGCGAGTTCTCGCCGACCGCCTTCGTCGACATCAGCGCCCACCTGCCGGCGAAGATCGCCGCCGTGCATCGCCACCGGGACCAGTCCGGCAAGCCCTACATGGGAGCGGATCGGCTGCGCGGCATGGCCGCCTTCCGCGGCAGCCAGGGCCGCGTGGAGTTCGCCGAGGGATTCGAGCAGATGCGGATGCTCGTGGGCGACCACCGCGCACCGAGCATCGTCCGCTCCGAGCACCGCGCGGAGACCCTCGAAATCCGCACCGCATCGACGCGGCTCGAGCCCGTCGACGGCAGGCAGCCGTGAAGACCGTCCTGCTCACGGGCGTCGGTGGACCGGCCGGACGAGCGCTGGCCGCGCAGCTGCGGCCCTTCGCGTTCGCCGACGATCCGGTCTTCACGATCGGTGCGGACATGCGGGAGCTCGCCTCCTCCGATGCCCGGCTCGTGCTGCGCATTCCCCCCGCGACCTCGTCGGAGTATCTCGCCACGCTGCACCACCTGCTGGAGTACTACGAGGTCGACCTGTTGATCCCGACGGTGTCGGAGGAGCTCCCGATCGTCGCGGTCGCGGCACCCCTGCTGGCGGGTGTCCGACCGTCGATACCCGGCCACCCCGGAGCCGCCCTGCCACCGGAGCCGCCACGCCGCTCCGTCGTGATCGCGTCGGCGGCCGCGGTCGCCCTCGCCTCGGACAAGCTCCTGACGATGCAGACCCTGCGACGCGCCGGCGTCGGCGTTCCGGACTTCGCCGACGCGGGCGAATTCCACACCGCGGCATCGGCCCTGCGCGTGCTCGGCGGCCCGCTCGTGCTCAAGCCGCGGATCTCGCGCGGCGCGCGCGGTGTCTCGGTCGTGCGGCACGCGAGCGATCCGTGGCCGGCATCGGGGGCGCTCATCCAGCGCTTCGCTCCCGGCACCGAGTACTGCGTGCAGATCCATCGACCCGTCGGGGCGGATGACGGCGCCGTCGTCGTCCTGCGCAAGACGGCGTTGAGCGGCGGAACGATCGGGAACGCCGTGAGCTGCGTCGTCGATGAGGGCGCGGTCGACGTCGGAGACATCGCGTGGGCGGCGGTCACGGCCCTGGGGGTGACCGGCCCTGCCGATGTCGATGTCCGCCGCGACGACACGGGCCTTCCCGTCGTCCTCGAGGTGAACGCGCGGTTCGGCGCGCAGTCCGCGGCCGCACCGGCTGTACTGTCATCGGTGCTTCGTGCGCACGGGATGCCCTGATGATCGAGGCGGTGATGCTCGTCGCGGGGATCGCGTGGATGCTGTTCGCAGTCGCGCGACTCCTCCTCGCCCCGTTCGCGATCGCCGAGGAGATCCGTGACCGTGTCCGCCGGTCCACGACGCCGCCGCCGACGCTGTCGGTGAGCGTGGTGGTGCCGGCCTACAACGAGGGCGTCGTGCTCGACGGCTGCGTGCGCTCGATCATCGCCCATGCCCCGGCCGGCCTGGAGGTCGTGCTGGTCGACGACGGTTCGACCGACGGCACGTTCTCGCGGATGCGCGCGCTCGCGGGCGAGTACGCGGGGGTCATCGCGATGACGCAGGAGAACGCGGGAAAGGCCGCGGCCCTGAACGCCGGCATCGCACGCACCAGCGGCAGCATCGTGCTCCTCGTCGACGCCGACGGCGTGTTCACGGCGCAGACCTTCACCGAGCTCCTCCGGCCCTTCGCCGATCCGACGGTCGCGGCGGTGTGCGGCGACGATCGCCCCGTCAACCTCGACCGCGTGCAGACGCGATTCCTCGCGGTGATCGGGCACGTCGGAACGGGACTCATGCGTCGAGCCCAGTCCTTCTTCGGCGTGCTGCCGGTCGTCTCCGGGAACGCCGGCGCCTTCCGCCGCGCGATCCTCGACGCGGTGGGTCCACTGCGCGCCGGATGCATCGGGGAGGATCTCGAACTCACCTGGCGCATCCACCGCGCGCACGGACGTGTCGTGTTCGCCCCCCGCGCGGTGGTCTACGCCGAGTCCCCGTCCACCCTTCGCGGGCTCTGGCGGCAGCGCGTGCGCTGGGGGCGCGGGCTGCTGCAGACGGTGCGCGTGCACGCGGACCTGATCGGGCGTCCGCGCTACGGACTCTTCGGACTCTCTCTCGCGCCGCTTCTGGTCGCGTCGGTCGTGCTGCCGGTGGTCCAGGTGGCCGCCCTCCCCCTGCTGGCCATCACCCTGATGACGGGGGCGGTGGGGGTGGATGCCGACATCTGGGGGGCGCTGCTGTGGCTGGGCCTTCCGGTCTCGGCAGCGCTGGTCCTCCTCGCGGTCTGTCTCAACGACGCCTGGGCGGATCTGCGCCATGCCTACGCCCTGCCGCTGTGGCCGGCGTACTCGATGATGATGAGCGCCGTCATGGTGGCAGCCATCGCCGGTGAGGCGCGAGGGCGTCCGGCGGCGTGGAACAAACTCGTGCGCACCGGCGTCAGGTCGCCGCGTCCGGTCGGAGCGGAGCCGTGAGCGGCGGTGCGCGTGCAGTCGCGGGCCTCTCGGTCGCCTTCCTCCTCGCGTCCTGCGCGCCTTCCCCGGCTGATGATGACGCCGGTGCCGACCGCGCGGTGGTCACGACGATCGGGATCGGCTTCGAGACGCTCGTCGGCGACACCGACTGGGCCGACCTGGTCGATCACCTGCGAGAGGCGGACGTCGGCGAAGTCTCGCTCGCGGTGGGGCGCATCGACTGGCTCGCCTTTCCCCCCGACCTCGTCGGCGAACCCTCCTCGGAGGTCATCCGGTCCGGACGGGACTACGTCGAAGAGGCCCTCCAGCAGCTGCGGCCGTGGACCTCCGACGGAGGGCGGCGGGTGACCCTCACGATCGATGCGCTGGCTCCGGCGCTCCTCGCTGCTTCGCCGCACCTCGCGGGAACGACGGCCGACGGCCGACGAAGCGACGATTTCCCGTCGCTCGCCGCCTGGGCAGGCCCCGTGGGCGCAGACCTCGTCGCGCTCGCCGAGGACATCGCGCAACGGTACCGTCCGGATGAGGTCGCCATCACGGAACTGCTGGCCGATCACACCTTCGGGGCCGACGACCTCGCGTCCTTCCGCGAGCATTCCGGGCTGACCGCGTGGCCGATGACCGCGGACGGACGGATCCGCACGGATGCCCGGGAGATCGCGGCATGGCGAAGCGACGCGATCACCGAGCTGGTGGGGAGGGTGGCGAACGCGGTGCATCGCCACGACGTCGCACTGGCGGTGGATGTGCGTGTCGACTGGGAGGACCCCGCCGCCGGACGCGCCGACTCCGGCCACGACTATCGCGCCCTGCTGTCGGTGGCGGATCGACTGATCCTGTGGTGCTACGTCGGACTGGTGGATCGCGCGCCCGCCGAGGTCGGCTTCGTCGGTCGCGAGCTCGCCTCAGCGGGTGTCGACCCGATGCGCGTGGTGCTGTCGGTGGGACTCTGGGACGATGACGGCACGCTCAGCGCAGACGACCTGCGCGACGCGCTGACCGCGATCGAGGGACGGATGCCCGCGGGCGTCACGCCGGTGTCGTCGATGACGGAGGCGCACTGGGCCGCCATCGCGGCCGCTGTCACGCGGTGAACAGACGTGCCGCGCACCCCGGGGAGTACTCGGCACGACCGTCGGTGGTCATGCGCACCCACGCCACGCCCCGGTCGTGGGCGAAGCGTGGACCTCCGTCGAAGAAGAGGGCCGTCGCGACGGCATCCGCGGTCATCGCGTCGTCGGCGACCGCCCAGGTCGCGACGATCGTTCGCACCGGCTCTCCCGTGCGTCCGTCGATCACGTGGTGCAGCCCGTCGCCCCACGCACGCCGGTTCGTCGCCGAGGCGCACAGCGCCGCATCCTCAAACTCCCACACGCCGATCACCCGATCCGGGTCGTACGGATGCTCGAGGCCGACGCGCTCCACCGCGCCCCGCGAGCGCAGGTCGCCGCTGGCGTCCACCACGAGCGGGCCGGCAAGGTGATGCAACGACTGGAACACGAGATCCACCAGTCGCCCCTTGCCGAGCGCGCCGACATCGATCGTCGCCGGACGGGTGAGCGTGATCTCCCGTCTCGTCCACGAGAGCACCTCGCGCCACGGAAGCGCCGGGTGGACGCCGGCCGGACGCAGCGTGAGGTCGGCGTCGTAGCCGAGGGCTTCCAGCGCGTCTCCCGCGAGCGGCGTCACGGCGTCTGCCGTGGCCTCCGCCGCTGCGGACAGCGTGTCGAGCAGCATCACGGCGTCCGCCGGCGCCGGAGCAGAGCCCGCACCCCGAGCGAGAGCGGCGACGACCGAGTCGTCACGGAAGCGGGACCAGGAACGGTCGAAGTCCTCGATGAGGTGCCCGACGCGCGCCCGGTCGGCTCCCGGGACCGGTTCGGGTGTCTCGACCCGCCAGGGCACGCCGATGGCATCGAATCGCCACATCGCGGGTGCGACGGTCACCTCACGCCGCCGCGTCGGCCTTGATCTGGTCGAGGGCCTGCGTGAAGCCGCCGCTGGTCAGCGACGAGCCGGCCACCCGGGTCACCGAGACGTCGTCGATGTCCTTGCCGACGACCTCGGCGGCGATGCCGCCGACGAACTCGGACTGGTAGCGCTCCGACTCGGCGTTGGTGGGGTCGCCGACCACCTCGACGGCCGTGATGACGTCGTCCTCCAGGGTCACGGTGACCGTCACCACCTCCACCGACTCCGGTGTGGCATAGGATCCCTCGGCGGTGTAGGTGCCGTCGGTGTAGGGGGCGGCGCTTCCGGAGGAGCCCGCAGCGTCGGCACCCGCGCTCGAGCAACCGGCCAGAAGGGCGGCGCCGACCACGCCGATGCTCGCGGCGGTGACACGGACGGGGGTGACGGCACGGACGGTCATGAGATCTCCTGGGGATCGAGCGGCGTGGTTCCACCCTGACAGCGACACCACGGCGCGGCGTCTGGCCGGCCTATGAATGGCCTGTGGGAATCGCGCTCAGGCGGCACCGTTGAACATGCTCGTGACCGAGCCGTCCTCGAAGACCTCGTGGATCGCCCGCGCCAGCAGCGGCGCGATGGGGAGCACCGTCAGCGTCGGGAAGCGCCGGTCGTCGGGGATGGGCACGGTGTCGGTGACGACGACCTCGTCGATCGCCTCGCTCTGCAGCCGCTGCGTCGCGGGGTCGCTGAAGATCGCGTGGGTCGCCGCGACGATCACGCGGAGCGCTCCGTTCGCCTTCAGCGCCTCGGCCGCCTTCACGATCGTGCCGCCGGTGTCGATCATGTCGTCGACCAGCAGGCACACGCGCCCCTCGACATCGCCGACGATCTCGTTGACGGTCACCTGGTTCGCGACATTCGGGTCGCGGCGCTTGTGGATGATCGCCAACGGCGCCCCGAGGCTGTCCGACCAGGTGTCCGCGACGCGCACGCGCCCGGTGTCGGGCGAGACGACGGTGAGCTGCGAGCGATCGACGCCCGACAGGTTCTGCTCGAAGTACTCCAGCAGCACGGGCTTGGCGAAGAGATGGTCGACCGGGCCGTCGAAGAAGCCCTGGATCTGGGCGGCGTGGAGGTCGACGCTCATCACGCGATCGGCGCCGGCGGTCTTCAGCAGATCGGCGACAAGGCGACCGCTGATCGGCTCGCGTCCGCGTCCCTTCTTGTCCTGGCGCGAATACGGGTAGTAGGGCGCGACGACGGTGATGCGCTTGGCGGATGCGCGCTTGGCCGCATCCAGCATGATGAGCAGCTCCATGATCCACTCGTTCACCGGAGGACCGAAGGACTGCACCAGGAAGACGTCGCAGCCGCGGATCGAGACTTCGAACCGGGTCAGGATCTCCCCCGAGGCGAAGGTGCGGTACTCGGTGGGCACCAGCTGGGTGCCGAGGGCCGTGGCCACATCTTCGGCGAGCGTGTGGTGAGAACGGCCGGATGCCACCACCAGGCGCTTCTTGGTCTTGGCGACCAGTCCGGGTGCGACCTCGTGCTCCCGATCGAGCTCGACCGTCTTCTTCTTACGCGCCATCGTCCGCCTTCTGTGTCGACCGGGACCTCGCCGCCGCCTCCGCCGCCGCAGTACCCGCTCTGTTCTTCTCGACCCACCCCTCGACGTTGCGCTGAGGGGCGACGCTCAACGCCAGGGCACCCGAGGGCACGTCCTTGCGAATGACGGCTCCCGCGCCGGTCTTCGCGCCGTCACCGATTCTAACGGGGGCGACGAAGACGTTGTGCGAGCCGCTGTGCACGTCATCGCCGATGACGGTGCGGTGCTTGGCGAGGTCGTCGTAGTTGGCGGTGATCGCACCCGCACCGAGGTTGACGCGATCGCCGATCTCGGTGTCGCCGATGTACGACAGGTGCGGCACCTTGCTGCCCGAGCCGATCGTGGAGTTCTTGACCTCGACGAACGTGCCGATCTTCCCGCTGCGACCCAGCTCCGCGCCGGGCCGCAGGTACGCGAACGGTCCGACGGTCGCGCGCTCGCCGATGATGGCGAACGTCGCATCGGTACGGGTCACGGTAGCGCCCGCACCGACCTCGCAGCCGACGAGGCTGGTGTCGGGACCGATGGTCGCACCCTCCCCCACGGTCGTGGCACGGAGCACCTGCGTTCCGGGGAGCAGGGTGACATCCGGGGCGAGCGTGACGTCAACGTCGATCCACGTGGTCGCAGGATCGAGCACGGTGACGCCCTCGAGCTGCCAGCGCCGGACGGTGCGGGCGTTGAGGGCACGGGCGGCCTCCGACAGCTGAACACGGTCGTTGACCCCCAGCGCCGCCGCGGTGTCGGGCGCGACCGCCGCGCCCACCGGCCGCTGCGCGGCCCGGGCGAGGGCGATCACGTCGGTGAGGTACTTCTCCCCCTGGGCGTTGTCGGTGCCGATCTCGGCCAGGTGCACCCGCAGCGCGTCGATGCGGAACACGTACACGCCGGCGTTGATCTCACCGACGCCGCACTCGGCGTCGGAGGCGTCCTTCTGCTCGACGATGCGCAGCACGTCGCCGGACGCGTCACGGATGACGCGACCGTATCCGGTCGCGTCATCGAGGAGCGCGCTCATGACGGTGACCCCCGCGGCGCGCTCGCGGTGGGCGGCGACCAGCGCCGCGAGCGTGTCCGACTGCAGCAGCGGAACATCGCCGCTGAGGACCACGACGTCGCCGTCGAAGTCGGCGAGGGCGTCGAGGGCGACCTCGACGGCGCGCCCCGTGCCCGGCACGTCGTCCTGGTCGACCACGATCGCGTCCGGGGCCTGTTCGGCGATCTCGGCGGCGACGAGGTCCCGCTCGTGGCGCACCACCGTCACCACGCGCGCGGGCTGCAGGGCCTGCGCGGTGGCGAGCACGTGGCCCACGAGAGAGCGGCCGCCGATGCGGTGCAGAACCTTGGGTGTCGCCGACCTCATCCGCGTGCCCTGGCCGGCGGCGAGGACGATGACGGCCAGGGATGTGTCGGTGTTCACCATGCTCCGCCGCCAGGACTCGAACCTAGACCTCACAGCTCCAAAGGCTGTCGTGCTGCCATTACACCACGGCGGACCGCGGCCGTCTCGGGCCGCTCCCCCAGTCTGCCAGCCTTTCCGCTGGGGAACCGCCGGGTGCTCAGCCCTTGACCGCCCCCGAGGTGAGGCCCCCGACGATCCAGCGCTGCAGGGCGATCACCAGGGCGACGATCGGAATCGCCCCGACGATCGCACCGGCGGTGAACAGTCCCCAGTTGGACTGCAGCAGGTCGGAGACCCACCCGTACATCCCGACGGCCAGCGTCCACTCGTCCTGCGAGCTGAGCACCAGACGCGCGATGACGAACTCGTTGAAGGTGGCGACGAAGCTGAGCATCGCGACCACCGCCAGAACGGGGACCACGAGGGGGAAGATCAGACGCCAGTAGATCTGCGCGTGGGTGGCGCCGTCGATCTTCGCCGACTCGTCGATCGACACCGGAACGGTGTTGAAGAACCCGTACATGAGGAAGGTGTTCGCGCCGAGCGCGCCGCCGAAGTAGACGCAGATCAGGCCGAGCTTGGTGTTGAGCCCGAGCGCGGGCACGACTTCGCCGATCGCGAGCAGCATCAGGAAGATCGCGATGAAGGCGAGCGCCTGCGGGAACATCTGGATGATGAGGAGCGCGGACAGGCTCACGCGCCGTCCCGTGAAGCGGAACCGCGAGAACGCATACGCCGCCGCCGCACCCATGAGCACCGATCCGATCGCGACGGCCACCGAGATGGTGAGGCTGTTCACCATCCACGTCCAGTAGCGCGTCTCGCCCAGCGCGAGGTAGTTGTCGAGCGTGAACTCGCTGAACAGGGCGGTCGCGGCGGAGAGGCTGCCCCGCGGATTGAGCGACGCCGACAGCGCGTACAGCAGCGGGAAGATCGCGTAGAAGATGACGACGAGGGCGAAGAGGTACTTCCAGCCCACGTCGACGAACCACCGCCTGCGACGGACCGCGCGGCGGCTCGGGTCGACGGCGATCAGCGACTCGGTCTCCGTCCGGGTGCGGACGGTCCCCTCGGGCATCACACGGTTCTCGGACATCACTGGAACTCCTCCAGTCGGCGGGTCTGTCGGAAGGCGATCGCGGCGATGATCCCGACGAGGACGAACACGACGATCGCCAGCGCGCTCGCGAGACCGAAGTCGGCGGCGCCGCCGGAGACGCCCGAGATGCTGTAGATCGCGGTGATGAGGATGTCCGTGCTGCCGAGCGCATACGGAGCTCCGGGAATGGATGGACCACCCTCGTTGAAGAGGTAGACCAG
The DNA here is from genome assembly GCF_042846595.1 of Microbacterium sp. MTN4-26. Classification (NCBI taxonomy): domain Bacteria; kingdom Bacillati; phylum Actinomycetota; class Actinomycetes; order Micrococcales; family Microbacteriaceae; genus Microbacterium; species Microbacterium sp. MTN4-26. Next base: position 42,336 of record NZ_BTGO01000003.1, on the reverse strand, counting down.
CGGCAGGTTGTTGAACCCGACGGCGAAGGACGAGATGGCCAGCGGCGCGGTGGAGACCAGCAGCAGCGGGAAGATGATCGACCGGAACCGGCGGACCTTGCCGGCACCGTCGATCTCGGCGGCCTCGATGGCGTCCGACGGAATGGACTGGAGCGCCCCCGTGCACACCAGCAGCCAGTAGGGATAGCTCAGCCAGACGTTCAGCCACAGCAGCGCGATCTTGGCGAGCCACGGGTCGCCCAGCCAGTTGATGTCGGCGCCGAAGAAGAACAGATCGTTGATGATGCCGAACTCCGCATTGAACATGCCGCGATACACGAGCGCGGACATGAACATCGGGAACGCGTACGGGAGGATGAAGATCGCGCGCAGCACGCGGCGCCCCCGCACCCGGGGATCGTTGTAGATGAGGGCGAAGAGCAGGCCGAGCCCGAACGGGAGGACGACCGAGAGGGTGGCGAACACGAGCGTCCACACGAACACGATCGACAGGGCCTCGAGGAGGCGGGGATCGGTGAAGAGCTCGAGGAAGTTGTCGAGTCCGACGTTGACGTACCACCCGGTGGGAAGGCTGCTGCCGTCGGCGGCGACGAAGCTGCCCTCATCGGTCGCGTCGTAGACCGTGCCCGTCGTCGTGTCGGTGATGGTCTGCGCCTGTTCATCCCACACGAGGGTCGATTGGTACACCGCGCCGCTCGATCCGTCGCGGGAGCGGATGGCGCCGTCGTTCGGATCGTCGGAGACCGGCACACGCAGATCGACCACGGTCTGCTGCAGGTCCTGGTCGCTGAGCAGGCGCGATCGGTCGACGGGGGTCCAGCCGGGTACTTCGGTGGGAGCGCCGGCCGCGACGGTCGCTCCGGTGTCCGAGAGCGGCTCGAGCTCGCTGCCGACGAGGACCTCGCCGCCGTCGTTGATCGCGAAGCCGATCTCGCCGAGCCCGCGCTCGACCACAGCCAGCCGATAGGTCGGCGAGCCCTCCACCCGGCGCTCGCCCTGGATCAGGGCGGCCTCGACCGCCTGATCCTGCGTGACGTTGTGGCCGGTGCCGTAGTTCGTGAAGGCGATGTAGGCGGTGTAGCCGAAGATGAAGATCTGGAAGGCGAAGAGGAAGACGAGCCCGGGCAGCAGGTACTTCAGCGGCATGGCGCGCTTCCAGAAGTACACGACGTCCGCTGCGACCAGGAGCACGACCAGCACCGCCAGGATCACCCACGACTCCACCCGCAGCGCCGAGATGATCGCCGCGAGACCCGCGGCGTTGACGATCATCATCACGACGAGCTTCACGATGAAGCCCCAGCCCCGGCCGTTCCAGCGCCGTGCGTGCGCGTCGCGCGGCCGCTTGTCCGGCTGTTCCTCCTGGGGCGGGGCGGCCTCCCCCGTCTGTTGGTGCACCGACATCCTCGTCCTCCTCGTGACGGAGCCTCTTGTGGAATCGACCGGTGGTGGGATCGGCTGTCACCGACCCCACCACCGACGGGGATCAGCCGCCGAGTGTGGCGTTGAGATCCTCGATCATCGTGTTCCACGTGGACACCGGGTCCGCGCCGGCGATGATCTGCGCCTCAGCCGCGTTCCAGTACTCCCACACCGACCCCATCTCGGGGATCGAGGGCATCGGCACGCCGTTCTGCGACGAGGCCAGGAAGCCCGCGATGATCGGGTCCGAAGAGACCTCTTCGGCCACCGTGGACCAGGCCGGGATGCGCGGGTCCGCCTCGTAGAGTGCGCGCTGCGCCTCCTCGGTGGCGATGTAGTTGACGAGGAACTCCTGCGCGATCAGCGCGTTCTCGCTCTGCGAGCTCAGGTAGAAGCCCTGCACGCCCACGAAGGGAGCAGCGGGCTCGCCACCGGCCGACGGGATCGGGTTGACGGCGACGTCGACATCGGGGAACGAGGCGATCGCCCACGGGCCCTGCACGGTGTACGCGGCTTCGCCGGAATTGAACAGCTCGTTGTTGATGTCGTAGTCGATCGTCGTCGACAGGTATCCGGCACCGTCCTCGCCGTTCTCGCTCAGCCACTGCGCGAAAGCCTCGCCTTCGGGGCCGGCCATCCCGACCTCGCTGGTGTACGAGCCCGACTCGTCCTGCACGAAGACGGGGGCGCCGAAGGAGGTCTGGAAGCCGTACATCGTGTAGCCGTCGCCGGTCTGACCCTCGGTGTTGATGACGAAGGGGCGCTCCGCGCCGGACTCCTCACCCGCCGCGATCATGTCCTCCCAGGTCGCGGGAGCCTCCTCGCCGACGAGTTCGGTGTTCTGGATCAGAGCAACGGTCTCCAGCGAGTAGGGCAGAGCGTAGAGCTGACCGTCGTAGGTCATCGCCTCGAGGGCGACCGGCTCGAACTCCGACGCCTTCTCGCCGAGGTCGAGCGTGTTGACGACGCCCGAGGCGACGAACTCGCCCAGCCAGTCGTGAGCTCCGATGGTCATGTCCGGACCCTCACCGGTGGGGACCTGCGCGAGGAAATCTGCGCGCAGGTCGGCGAAGTCCTTCTGCACCAGCGTGACGGTCGCGCCGGTGTCGGTCTCGAACTGCTCGGCGGCCGCAGCGACGGCGGGCTCGCGATTCTCGTCCACCCAGACGGTCAGCTCCACGCCGGAGGCGTCGACGGCATCTCCGCCGTCATCGTCGGTGGTGGCGTCTCCGCCCCCGCTGCAACCGGCCAGCAGGGCGGCGGTGGCGGTGAGGGCGAAAGCACCCGTGATCCATGACTTGCGCATGTGAATTCCTTTCTCGGGGTCGTCGTCGTCCCGGTGGGGATCGCGTCTTCACGACCGGATGTGGAGCCGTTGCTCCGGATCTTCAGTTGTCGGTGCTGTTCAGTTGTGGGTTCGGTGGGCGGTGGGAGTGCGGACGACGGCGATGCCGCCGGCGGCCAGCGTCAGTGCCGACTCGACGTCGGTGTCCGAGAGCATCTCGCGTCCCGTGGCCGGCACGGTCACGGGGACGTCACGGTGATTGACGGCCACGAGGTAGTCGGCGTCGTCGCCGTGACGCGTGACCACTTCGACGCCATCGGGCAGGTCGCTCCGTTCGATGCCGGCGTCGCGATACACCTCGGACATGACCGCGGCGAGCGCGTCGGCGTCGAGGCGGGTGCTGAGATACCACGCCACGCCGTCGCCATGCGCATTGCGCGTGAGGGCCGCGCCGCCCTCGGCGGGACCATCGAGGTACCGGGCGACGACCTCGGCGGTCGTGGGGATCACGGCGTCCTGCCAGACGTCGGCGCCGAGCTGGCCGTCGCGTCCGTCGTTCCAGGCGAGGCGGCACGTCTCGTCCTCCCGGAGCGGAAGGAACTCTTCGATCTGCAGCCCCAGCACCTCGTGCAGCGGAGCGGCGTATCCGCCCTCGTGCACGGCGTCGTTCTCGTCGACGATGCCCGAGAAGAAGGACCAGACGAGGGTGCCCCCCGCGGCGACGTAGCGGGTGAGATTGTCGGCGTCGCTCGCGCGCAGCAGGTACTGCGCCGGGGCGATGACGAGCCGGTAGCCGCCGAGGTCGTGGCCCGGGAGGGCGAAGTCCACGGTGATGTTGTCCTTCCAGCACTGCTCGTAGAACTGCCGGATGCGCTCGGCATGCCGCACATCGACCGACGGCCGCCATTCGAGGTCCTGCGCCCAGAACGACTCGAAGTCCCACAGGATCGCCACGTCGGCTCGCACCCGCGAGCCGCGCACCTCGCCGAGTCGAGCCAGCCTCGCCCCCAGTTCGGTCACTTCGCGCCAGACCCGGGAAGTCGTGCCGGCGTGGGGAAGCATCGCGGAGTGGAACTTCTCAGCACCGCCACGGGAGGCACGCCACTGGAAGAAGAGGATCGCGTCGGCACCGCGCCCGAGGTGGGCGAGGGAGTTGCGGGCCATCTCGCCGCGGCGCTTGGCGACGTTGCGCGGCTGCCAGTTGACGGCGGAGGTGGAGTGCTCCATGAGGATCCACGGCGCACCTGCGCCGACCGAGCGGGTCAGGTCCGCCGCCATCGCGAGTCCGATCTCGCCCTCGCGGTCGGCTGCCCAGAGGTAGTGATCGTCGGCGACGATGTCGACCTCGCGCGCCCACGCCCACAGGTCGGTGGTCCAGCTCTGGTTGGCCATGAAGTTGGTCGTGACCGGCTGGGTGGCGTGCCGCCGGATGGTGTCGCGCTCGAGGATGAAGCATTCGCGCAGCTGGTCGTCGGTGAACCGGGCGTAGTCGAGCCGCTGGGCCGGGTTGACGACGGATGCGGATGCCGCCGGGGCGGAGATCTCCTCCCAGGCGTGGTACCACTGGCCCCAGAAGGCGGTCCCCCAGGCGGCGTTCAGGGCGGCGAGGGAACCGTAGCGCTCCTGCAGCCACACACGGAACGCGGCGACGGCGTGCGCCGAGTAGTCCTCCCCGACGGGCGTGCCGTACTCGTTGTGGACGTGCCACATGACGACGGCCGGGTGGTTCGCGTAACGCTCCGCCAGCGCGTCGGTGATCCGCACGATCGCCTCACGGTAGGCCGGCGCCGAGTGCGAGGCCATGCCCCGGGAGCCGTGCGTGAGGGTGACACCGTCCCGCGTGACGACGCGAGCATCGGGATGGGCGGCGTAGAACCACGCCGGCGGTGCCGCGGTCGGGGTTCCCAGGTCGACGCGGATCCCGTTTTCGTGCAGCAGGTCGATGACGTCGTCGAGCCAGGCGAAGTCGAAGACCCCCTCGGATGTCTCCAGCAGCGCCCACGAGAAGATGCCGATGCTGACGAGATTCACGCCGGCGGTGCGCATGAGCGCGACGTCCTCGTGCCAGATCTCGCGCGGCCACTGCTCGGGCGAGTAATCACCGCCGTAGGCGATGCCGTCCACTTTCGGCCACTCGATGTCGCCCGCCATGACCCTCCGTCGCGTCTCGGTCACCGATGCTGTCTGCCGAAGCGCGTGGCCGAAGCGCGCGCGTCGGCTGCCGGGAATCGATCCGGCGACTGTGACCGGTCCCAGTATCACCCCGCACCCGCGGGATCCGTCAAGACCGACCGCGATCCGTTACCGGACTGTGACCGGTCCCAGAGTAGAGTCTGGAATCGTGGACACGGCACCGATCTCGATGCGCAAGCCGACGATCCGCGACGTCGCTGCGACGGCAGGGGTCTCTCGCGGCACGGTGTCGCGGGTGATCAACGGCGGCCACTGGGTCTCCCCCGAGGCGCGCGACGCGGTCGAGAGGGCCATCGCCGAGACGGGCTACACGGCGAACCACCACGCCCGGAGCTTGGCGACAGGGCGTGCCAACTCACTCGCGTTCCTCCTCACCGAGCCGCAGCACCTCCTCTTCTCCGACCCCACCTACGCCCTGCTGCTGCGCGGGGCGGCCGAAGCTCTCACCCAGAGATCGATGACCCTCGTCCTGCTCGTGGCCGGCACACCCCAGGAGCGCGCTAACATCGCCTCGTTCGTGAGCGCCGGCCACGTCGACGGCGTCCTCCTGATCTCCTCGCACGAGCAGGACCCGCTCGTCGGCTCCCTGCGCGCGGCCGGAGTACCGGTCGTGTGCTCGGGCGACCCGCTGGGGCTCGCCGGCAACCTTCCGGCCGTCGCCGTGGACGAGGAGGGATCGGCGCGCGAGATGACGCGCTACCTCCTCTCCCGAGGGTACCGCCGCATCGCGATGATCGCGGGTCCCGACGACACCCCCGGCGGGCGCTACCGCCTGCGCGGATTCCGGAGCGAGATGGACGACCTGTTCGATCCCGATCTCGTCGTCGCCGGCGACTACACACGAGAATCCGGCGCCGTGGCGATGTCGACGCTGCTCGGGCGCACGCGCGACATCGACGCCGTCTTCGCCGCATCCGACCTCATGGCCGCCGGTGCGGTGGCGACGCTGAAGAAGGAGGGATTGCGCGTGCCCGACGACATCGCGGTGGCGGGCTTCGACGACTCCGGACTCGCCGAGGAGCACGATCCACCCCTGACCACGATGCGCCAGCCATGGCGGGAGCTCAGCGAGCACATGGTGAGCCTGCTCCTGGAGGCGATCGCCGGCGGAGAGCCTCGGACCATGATCCTCCCCACGAAGCTCATCGTCCGCGAGAGCGCGTGACGGATCTCGTGGCGCGGCGAGAAGACCGGTGATAATGGAACGATGACCACCGCCGCCGACGAAGTCGATCGCATCGTCGGCGCGTGGGGCGTCCAGCGCCCCGACCTGGACTTCTCCCCCCTCGAGGTGCTGTCTCGCGTCGATCGGCTCTCCCGCCACCTGGACCGTGCTCGCCGCGAGGCATTCCGGCGCAGCGAGCTGGAACCGTGGGAGTGGGATGTGCTGTCGGCGCTGCGCCGCGCGGGCGAGCCCTTCCAGCTCAGCCCCAAGCAGCTGCTGCAGCAGACACTCGTCTCCAGCGGCACGATGACCAATCGCATCGACCGGCTGGTCGGTCGCCGGCTCGTGCATCGCGAGTCCGACCCGGCGGACGGGCGCAGCATCCTCGTCACCCTCACCGACGACGGGCGCACCCGGGTCGACGCCGCCATCACCCGGCTCGTCGACGCGGAGGCGCTCCTGCTCGATTCCCTCTCGCGCACCGACCGCGACCGCCTCGCCGGGTTGCTGCGCAAACTGAGCCTCGGGTTCGACGCGGCTCCGGTCAGCCCACCTGCTCCGTGAGGGCGAACCACTTCTGCTCGATGTCGTCGCGCTCGGCCTCCATCGCCGTGATCTTCGCCATCTCCTCGCCCAGCCCGACGTAGTCCGACTGATCGTGGTCGGCCAGCCCCGTGCGCGCGGCGTCGATCGATCCCTCGAGCCTCTCCAGCCGCCGCTCCAGCGCCGCCATCTCCTTCTGCGCGGCACGCAGCTGCGCACCGGACAGGCCGGGTTCCGGTGCAGCACCCGTCGACCCGGGCCCCGTCGACGACCCCTCGCGCTCCTCGAGCGCGCGCAGGCGCAGGTACTCGTCGACGCCCCCGGGCAGGTGGCGCAGGTGCCCGCCGAGGATCGCGTACTGCTGATCGGTGACGCGCTCGAGGAAGTACCGGTCGTGCGAGACGACCAGGAGCGTGCCCGGCCACGTGTCCAGCAGATCCTCCATGGCCGCGAGCATGTCGGTGTCGAGATCGTTCGTGGGCTCGTCCAGCAATCAGGAACCCCGTACAGCACGGAGCACCTGATCGCCATGAAAACGCAAACACTCACCCGACCGACCGATGATGAGGTCAACGCTCTCATCTACACCCGAGCCTCGATGGATCGCCAGTACCTCATGCGATCCACCGACGATCAAGAGACGGACTGCCGCTCCTGGTGCGATCAGCAGACGTGGCACGTTGGCAAGGTCATCACCGACGCCAACCGCTCCGCTTCGCAGTGGCGCACCCGCGAGCGCGAGGGTTTCGAGGAAGCCCTGCGCCTGATCGCGTCGAAGCAGTACGACGCCTTCGTGACCTGGGAGCCGTCGCGTGCAGGCCGCGAGCTGTTGGCCTACGTCCAGCTCCGCGCCGCCTGCCAGGAGGCCGGGGTGCTGTATCTGACGAAGGGACGGGTCTATGACTTCGCCCGGAGCGACGATGCGTTCATGATGGGTTTGGAGTTCCTGACCGCCGAGAAGGACGCCGCGGTGATCCGGGAGCGACAGCTCCGCACGGTGCGCCTGCACGCGCAGCAGGGCAGGCCACACGGTCGTCTTCCGTTCGGCTACCGCCGCGTTTATGACGAGCACACCGGGGTGCTTCTCCGTCAGGAAATCGACCCGGAGAAGGCCGCGATCATCGTCAACGCCGTGGACGAGATTCTGAGTGGCGTTCCGATGAACGCGATCGTCACCCGACTGAACAAGGCCGGTGTTCCGACTCCGATGAAGCCGACCTCTGACCACTCGCGCGGCTGGATGAACTCGACGCTGCGGCAGATGCTCAGGAGCCCGACGATCGCCGGCCTGCGGAAGTATCAGGGCAAGGTGATCGGTGAGGCGGACTGGCCGGCGATCATCCCTCGTGACCGCTGGGAGCAGGTCAACCGGGTGCTCGAAGATCGAGCACGCCGTACCCGGTACGTCGAGGAGGACAACCACAGCCATCCGAAGTGGCTGCTGTCGTTCATCGCGAAGTGCGGCTACTGCTCGGGGCCGCTGGTCCGTCTGCATGGGATGGTGCCGCGTAAGGACGGGACGCGCCGCGACAACTACGCCTGCCCGACTGTCGGATGTCGGAGGATCAGCATCGACATCCCTCGCACTGATGCTTACGTGGTTGGCGCCCTGCTGGGCTGGCTCTCGAAGCCTGAGAGCTTGGCGGTGATCGCCGGGCCAAGCGAGAACTGGCAGGAGCGCGTCCAGGAAGCCGAGGCTCAGGTCGCGCGGCTTCGCCAGCGGCTCGACGAGGCCGCCGAGGAATACGCCGCAGGCAGGATCAGTCTCACGATGCTGTCGAGCATCGAGCGGCGTCTGAACCCGGAGATTGAGCAGGCGGCGAAGGCGACGGTGCCTCCGGTCTCCGACGACGACGTGCTTCGGCTGTTGCAGGCCGAGGACATCGAGAGCGCGTGGGAGCGGCTGGACCTGTTGGAGAAGCGACGGATCGTCAAGCTCTTGCTGGACATTCGCGTGGTCAAGGCACCGCGGTTGGGCGGCAAGTTCGACCCGAACCGCATCAAGATCGCTCCGCGTTTCGTTCCTCACGAGCAGTACCGATGGACTCGATCAGAGCAGCCCTGATCGAGTCGGCCTGATCGCTCGACAGCGGCAGGAAGGAAGCGCCGAGGTCCTTGCCTCTCTCACGGAGGTCGGCGACCTCGGCGCCTTCTTTCGTTTCGATGCAGGAGCTCACGAGACTTCTCCGGTGTCCGGGTCGAGGTCGCGGTAGAAGGCTTCCTCGGCCTCGCGGCGGGCCTGGACGTCGGCCATGACGAACTCCACGAACTCGGCGTCGCGGTCGGTGATCGGGATGTCCTCGATCGGGTCGGCGGGTTCCTCGCCGGGCCAGATGGTCTGCCTGGTGGGGCGGTCGTGGTCGAGTCGGGTGCCGCAGGCGGCGACCCATTCGCGGAGCCGCTGGCGGGCGTCGGCGAAGTCGCGGTGCCAGCCGAGCGGGGCGCTGCCGTTCTGGTCGGGGTCGTAGGCGCAGAGCCAGTGCAGGTGCAGCGCGCTCAGCTCCCACAGCAGCTCGGGGTGCATGTGCCAGGCGGGCGGGATCACGGAGGCGGGGAGCCCGTAGGTGTGGCGCAGCCAGTCCACCCAGCGGTTGAGCTCCAACCACTCGGCCTCGGCGTCCTCGGCACTCAGCAGGTTCCAGTTGATCGGGTGTGGCGGCTCGGCGATCAACGGCTCGTCGTAGCCGTCGTCGTCCATCTCGTCCACATCCGAGTCGGGAACGTCGTTCGTCGTGGCGTCGCCGCGGGGTTCGTCGGACATGCTGTGCTCCTGTCTGCTCTCCGGCGCCGGTTCGTGCCAGGCCGTTGTGGCGGGCAGGTGCTCCTTGCCGCGACCGGCGTTCAGGTGTCGGCGCGGCGCAGCAGGGCTTCGATCTCGGCGCGGTCGGCGGTGAGCTGGCTGGCGTCGGGGCGCTTGGGCCAGGGGTGCAGGTCGGTGACGATCGGTGGCGCGGAGCGCAGCAGCACGATCCCGGTCGCGAACGGGAGCCGGCGGATGCGGTCGGGCGGGAAGATCGGCACCCGGCGAACGGACCGCTGGTTGGAGCGGGTGCCGTGGTCGCCCAGCGTCACGGAGTCGGTGTATTCGTCGCGTTCGCCGACCAAGGCGCTCAGGTCTTGCAGGTCCCGGCTGTTGGATGCGCCGCCGAGGATGACCTTGACGATCGAGGCGTCCCAGATCGCGTTCGCCTGGTGCTCGTTCCACTTGTCCCGCGCCTGCGCGAGCGATTGGAGCACCGGCATTGTCGTGATCCCGGACCCGCCGCCTTCGGCCATCAGCGTCGGCAGCGACGGCAACGGCGAGAGGTTGGCTATCTCGTCCAGGGCCAGCAGCATCGGCGGATCGAGCCGGGCGCCGGGCGATCGTGCGGCCAGGCGGCGGGCGGTCTCGATGAGGTCTTCCACGAGCGCGGCGACCAGCGCGGCGCTGGCTCCCGCACCGGACCCGGTTGCCAGCAGGAACAACGTGCCGCGGTCGCGGATGAATGCTTCGGGGTCGAAGCCCTCGCCGGGGCCGGGTGATACGGCGTCGAGCACGCGCGGGTCCGCGAGGGAGCCAAGGGCGAGGGAGACGCCCTGCCAGATCGAGTCGCGGGTGCGGGGGTCGGAGTCGATCATCGCTTCCAGCGACTCGGCCCATCCGGTAGCGGCCTGAGTGGAGCCGGTCAGGATCGCCACCGCGTCAGCGGCCGCGGTCGGATCGAGAGTCCATCGGAACAGCTCGGCGGGTGGCCGGTGGTCGATCGCTGCCGCGTGCAGCAGGGCTTGGAGCGCCGCCCGTGTCTTGCCCTCCCAAAAGCCCCCGCCGTCGACACCGCCCGCGGACAGGCCGGTGCCGGCAGCGAGCCCGGTGGCGCGGATCATCGCCGTCTGCGGTGACTCGCAGCCCCGGATCGGTGACCAGCGCAGACCGGCGGGCAGACCCTCGGCCAAATGTTGCGGGTCGAAGATCGCGACGGGGCCGATCCTTCTGCGGGAGCGCATGGTCGCGGTGAGGTTGTCCGGCCTGGTCGAGGTGACGACGACGGCGCCGGGGGCATCGAGGATCGCCGGGATCACCAGATGCAGACCCTTCCCGGAGCGGGGCGGGCCGATGACCATGATCGAGTCCTCCACCGACGCCCACACGCCGGTGCCCTTGGAGGTGCCGAGCCGGTAGCCCACATCCGCCGGCTTCGGATCAGCCAGACCGGGGCGCAGGTTTCCCGCGCGGCGCAGCAGCGCCTTGTCTGACGCGGCGGCGGCGACCTCGTGCCGGGTGGCGATCCCGGCCATGCGGCGTGGGTCGGTTTCGATCCGGTGGGTGTGGCGGCGCAGCCGCAGCCACGCCCATAGCCCGCCGGTGACGAGGCTGGCGAGCAGCAGTCCGGCGACGATCCAGTAGACGACCGGGTTCAGGCCGTCCGCGTCGAGCGCCGCGCCGGGGTCGCCGGGGCGGAACAGCACTCCGACCCCGGAGGCGGGATCGCCGGACGGCTGGGGCGTGCCGGTCAGGAACGCGGCCACCGATCCAGCGGCGCGCAGGATCAGCGCGACGCCGAACAGGAGGACCAGCCCGATCATGGCGGCGTTGGTCAGCTCGTCCCCGAACGAGCCGGTCTGCCGGCCCTGCTCGTTCACGGCACTCGCCGGATGATCGTGGTGCCGGAGACGCGGCCGAACAGGATGACCTCGATGACCCCGCCGGCCTGGTCGACGCTGACTCCGGCCGGGTCGATGAGGGCGCGCGCGGTGCCGGTGTGGGCGGCGTCGGTGTGCCCGGTGACGACGGCCACCGCCACGTCCTCGCCGGGAACGAACCCCTCGCCCTCGACGGTGTGGAACACCGGCCCGGCCGGCACCTCCGGTTCGGGCTCGGGGCGGGAACGCCGACGGCGGGCGGCGATGATGTCGGTGAAGGTCGTGCCGTCCGCTTCGCGGACCTCGACCCGGGCCGGTGTCGTCCGGTCGTTCGTGGCGCGGTCGATGATCTGCCCGAACGAGGATCGTCGCCACGGCGGCGCGAAAGGGTCGGGGTTCAGCCGTTTCCCGTCGACGGTGACGGTCACGGTGCCGTCCTCGCGCACATCGAGCACGACGAGCGGAATGGAGACCGGGACTGGCTCAGGCTGCGGCTCGGTTTTCCTCATGCCGCCAGGTGCACCTGCCCCCACCAGCAGCAGTCGAGGGCGCACGGGGTTTCCCGGCTGGGCCGGTCACGTCTCCGGGAGAACCGTTCAGCGATCCCGAGGAACCGTCAGTCCGACCGATGAACCTTCAGGAATCCCGACGAACGTTCAGGAATCCGGGGAACTTCTAGCCTTTGCCGGTCATGCGGGCGGTGGTGTCGAATGCCGCCAGCTCGGCGGGGTGGAGTTGGTGTTGCACGACGAAGGCCCGGTCCTTGATCCGCCACAAGCCTTGTCCGGTGCCGAGTCCGGGCAGCAGGCGGCGTTCGGTGCCGGTCAGCCCGAGTGCGACGGCGGTAGGGCCGAGCTGATCGGTCTCCTGCCGGTAGACGATCCTCGTCTCCGCGTTCGCCAGCAGGCTGTTCGCCAGCGCCCGGTTCGCCGATCCCGCGTCGCCGACGTTCTCCAGGTCGGTGAGCTTGTGGAACACGAGCAGATTTGCCAGCCCGTAGTGCCTCGCCAGCCGCCAGTGCGCGTCCATCCGGCGCAGGAGCGCCGGGTGCGACATCAGTCTCCATGCCTCGTCGTAGACGACCCACCTGCGGCCTCCGTTGGGGTCGAGCAGGGCGGCTTCCATCCATGCCGACGAGCAGGTCATCAGCACCGAAATCAGCGTGCTGTTCTCGGTGACGCGCGACAGGTCGAGGCTGACCATCGGCAATGACGGGTCGAACCTGACGGTGCTTGGCCCGTCGAACAGGCCGGCCAGGTCCCCGGCCACCAGGCGGCGCAGCGCGTGGCCGACCTGGCGGCCGTCCTCGGTGAGCCGGCCGTCCGGGTCGTCGGCAGGGTCGGGGCGCAGCAGCTGTTCGACCACCATCGGCAGGATCGGCACGGCCGCGTCGCGCACCGCGCCGGCCAGGGCGGTGTCGATCGCGGTGTGCTCCAACGGCGCCAACCGCCGATCCAGCACCGTCTCCGTCAAGGCTCCGAGCAGATCGCGACGCCGCGCGGCGAGAGTCGTCGCCCACTCCTGATCGGACAGACCGCCGGGCCGGTAGCCCTCATCCAATGGGTTGAGCCTGTTGCCCATCCCGTGCCCGAGGATGATCGCTTTCCCGCCGACTGCTTCCGCGACGCCGGAGTGCTCGCCTTTGGGGTCGCCGGGGACATAGACGCGGTACCCGAAGGGCAGGCTGCGGGTGTAGACGCTCTTGGCGAGCGAGGATTTCCCGGAGCCGACGATCCCGGCGAGGATCAGGTTCGGCGCGGTGATGATGCCCCTGCGGTACAGCTCCCACGGGTCGTACACGAACGACGAGCCGCTGTAGAGGTCTTGGCCGATGAAGATTCCCGCGGCTCCGAGCCCAGCTTCGGCCAGGAACGGGTACTGCCCGGCGAGCACCGCGCTGGTGTCCTGATGCCGAGGCACCCGGAACCGGCCCGGTGTCCTCAGCGCCGCCGGACCGGACTCGCCGGCGGCGGGCAGGTAGACCGTGGCGCGGCGCTCGGCCCGTTCGGCGGCGGCCTTGGCCTGGGCCGCTTCCTTCTCGACGTGGCGTTGCTCGGCGACGAGTCGGGCGGCGGCTTGCCGCCGCTGCTTGCGCAGCCGGTGCCGCTCCGAGGCGGGGGCGACGAGGACAGCGGTATGCAGCTTCTCGCCCCGGCTCACAACGACCGCCCCCGCCTCTGAGCCGTCGTGCTACCACCGGGGTGCTCGAACCATGACGGGTCGGGTGCCGGCCGGCGTGTCGGCTCTGGCGGTTCACCCTCGGCGAGCAGGGCCAGCGCGTCCGCGTTCTGGCGAGCGGCCTCAGCGACCCATCCGGGGAACAGGCCCTCGTGCTCGGGCCTGCTGCCGGGGTTGTCGATGGCGTACTGGCGGGCGTCGCCGGCCGCGGTCAGGTAGGCGGCGAGGTCGCGCATCGCGCGGTCCGGGGCGACCGGGGCGCCGGTGCCGGTGAACAGGTCCCGGCCGTCGAGCGTCTGCCCGGTCGCGGTGTCGTCGATGCGGTAGGCATATCGCTGGTGCTCGCCCAGCGGCGAGTCCGGCCAGACGGTCAAGGTGAGCGTCCCGACGTGCCGGGACATCGAAGCGGTGGGGTCTGCGCTGTTCATGGCGGGCAGGTGCGCGCCGGCACGTCTCCGTGGTGGCTATGTCAGAGCGACAGCCCGCGGGCCTGCTTGACGGCGGCGACGCCGGGATGCTCGAACCAGCCCCCGTCACGGACGGCGCTACGCCGCCCGGCCGTCTCTCGCTCACGGCCTGTCGTCGGGCGGCGGGCCGGGACGTGCGCCCCTGCTTCTTTGTCGATGGCGTCCTCGGCACGGATCAGGTGCCGCCGGTACAGGGCGACGTGCCCGGCCATCGGGTTGTAGGTCATCGCGTAGTCGCCGGTCTCGGCCTGCCGGTCACCGGGATAGACCGGGGCGGTGTCGTGAACGTCGCCGTTCTCCAAGGCGGCGTTCGTGGTCTCCTCGCCGTAGTCCCACGCCGACAGATGCTCGATCCCCGCCTCGACCCCGTGGGCGTCGATGAGGTCGATCACCCGGTCGGCTTCCTCGCCTTGGAGGAACACGACGCCAACCCACCGCTCCACCATCCGGTCCTGCGGGTTCCACACGATCCGGCCCGAGTGGGTCATGGCCGCGCTCAGGCGGTCGCCGGCCTGGTCGATGAGCGTGCCGGCCTGGTGCAGCTCATCCGCTGCGGCCAGCGCCTCGGCCGCACCGCCGCTGTACTCGCGGGACTCGTCGGTGACGTGATGCTGCCGGCTCAGATGGGCGGCGGCGAGCTGGTCGAGCACCTGCCGCAGCGATCGCAGCCCGCCCAACAGCTCACCGATCACCACGTAGGTCTCGGACGGGTCCTCGAAGCTACGGCTGGCGTGAGCCAGACCGCGCAACGCCTCGTAGGCATCGCTGGCATCGCTGGTCGGGTTCGTGTATGTCGGCATCACGGGCCTCCTTCAACGAGGGTGGGATGCCTGCCAGGTGAGCGCGCCGGTCACACCGTGCGGCACAGCGGCAGCGCGGCCGCCGTGAACGCGACGGCTTGCTGGCCGACGAGCCTTCGGGTCTCGCAGGAGGCTTGGATCGAGGCTTGTTCGATCGCGGCGACTGCGGCTTCCAGCTCGTCGACGCTGGGGGCGGAGACGGAGATGAGCCCGGAGACCCGTAGAATCCCGTGGCCGGCGGTCAGGTCGGCTTCCTGCTGGAGAACGTCTTGGTATTCGGCGGTCTGCGCGGCGTCCTCGATCTGCCCGATTCGGGCGCGCTGGGCCGCATCGGAGATGTGTTCGACCTTCTTCTTGCGGATGTCGCGGGCCGCCTGGTCCGAGCGCATCGGGGTGTAGATCAGCGACACCGCCCGTTGGATGCCGGTGGAGAGCAGCACCGGCGCGAGGAACCCCGGATAGACGAGGCTGCGGGGCCACTCCGAGACCCACAGCACGGTGTGCCAGGCGGAGTCGGTGCGCAGGTTGCCCCAGGTCTCGGTGACCGCGACCGGGCCGGCGGCGGCGAGCTCCTGCCCGAGCCGCCCGTGGCGCTCCAAGGTGGCGGCCACGGCCGGGTCATACGCCGAGCGGAGGATGACCGCGACCTGACCGGGGCCGAGCCACCCCGAAGGGGTCAGGTCCGCAGACCGCAGCGCGGCCGTAAGGGTCGCCATCTCCTGCCGGAGCACGGCGGCGGCGCCGCGGATGCCGCCGCCGGCGGTCCTGATCTGCCGAGCCGCGACCTTCATGTCCAGGGAGAGGCTGACCGTGGTGGCGTGCCGTTCCCCGGCGGGGCCGGCCCGCTCGATCAGCTCGCGGTAGGTGGTCGCGGCCCAGGAGCCGTCGTCGGTGCCGTGCTCGGCCCACCACTCGGCCAGCCCGCTACCGGAGTCCGGCAGGGTCCGTTCGAGCACTTGCAGGGTCGCGATCCTCCCGGAGCGGCAGACCGTGGCGAGCACCCGTCCCCAGGAGGTGACTCGGCGCTCCTGCTCGCCGGGGTCGAGCAGGATGAATGCCGGATGGGTCACTTCCGTGACGACCGTCAAGGTCGCCTGGCGGGGGTCGTGGATCATGCTCGCCCCGGTCTCGGGGTCCAGGTGCTCCCGAAGCCGGGCCATGTCGCCGGGCAGCGCGAGACTCCCGGCGGGGCGGGGCTTGACGATCCGCCGCCGGTAGAGCAGTTGCCCGCCGGTGGAGCGCCACAGCCACCAGAGCGCGACAGGGAGCCATTCGACCATCGGCCTCCCAGCGATGGGCACCCAGGTCAGCACGACCGCGAGCAGCCAGACCGGGGCGGTGTAGACCAGCAGCATCCCGGCGCCGCCGTAGAACGCGGCCAGCAGCGCCAGGCCGCCGATGCCGAGGGTGATGAGCTGCGCGACCGAGAGGCCGAGCAGCACCCCTCGGCGGGTGAGTCGGCTGAACTTCATCGGCGTCAGCTCGCTACCGGGTGTCTTCTGGTCCGTGGTGGGCATGGGTGGTCACTCCTTGCCCCACGGCGATGCCGTGGGGTTGGACGGCTCCGTGGGCGTCCTCGGCTGCGGCGTGGACGGCGGGGGCGTCTGCGACGGCGGCGGGGTGCCGCCGTTCTGCCCGCCTGCGGCGTCGGCGGCGGTCTCGGCCTGACCGGCCACCGCGTGCCCGGCCTTCGGCCCGGCCTCGGCGGCATCCTTGGCGACCTTCGCTCCGACCACGACGGCTGCCGCCGGTCCCGCGCCCGCGGCGGAGGCGCCGGCTTCGGCGCCCACGGTTTCACCGCCGGCCGCGGCAGGTGCCTGCGCCGGGGCGGGCGACGGCGGAGGCGTGCCACCTGATCCTGCGTCCGACGCGCCGTCATTGGGGTCTTCGAGAACCTTCTTGGGCTCGCCGCCGCCTTGGGGCTTGGAGGGGATCGGGACGGGACGGTTGAGCGCGTTCTTGGCCTCCTGCTCGGTGCCCATCTGCTGGTACAGGTCGAAGCCCACGAACGACACGAAGCGGTAGACCATGTAGGGCGCGAAGGCCGCGATGCCCATGAGCACGATGCCGGTGATCGGTTCGGTGACGGCGGCGATGTCCAGCTCGATCGGGGTGGCGATCTGCGTGATCGCCAGCAAGAAGATGACGACGAGCACGAGCTTGCTGATGATGAGGGCGATCACGAACGCCGCCCATTTCCCGATCCATCCTTTGGTGGCGTCCCAGGACGCGCCGGCGAACGCGATCGGTGCCAGCACCACGCCGACCAGCAGCAGCGCCTTGCGGATCAGCAGGCTGAACCAGACGATCGCGACGGCGGCGATCATCAGCCCGGCCAGGAAGATCGTGACGATCGCGCCGACGCCGGGCGCGGCGATGTTGATGCCGCTGAGCCCGGCGGCGAGCAGGATGGTCTTGTCGCCCATCGTCTCGGTGGTCTCGCCGGACGTCTGGATGATGCCGATGCTGAGCTGGTCCACGATTTCCAGTGCGAGCGCGGTCAGCGTGACGACCACGAACGCGCCCAGCACCGATTTCGCCGCGCCGAGCGCGGCTCTGGACAGCGCGGTCGGGTCGCGGCGGATCAGCCCGGTGATGAGTTGCAGGCAGAAGAAGATCAGGACGAGGAAGACGCCGATGCCGAAGATCAGGTTGTAGACGCTGGTGAACCCGTCCGTCTGGACATCGACCAGCGTGGTCGTGTCGAACACGGCCCACATCGCCTCGATCAGCCAGCCGGCCGCGCCGCCCATCGCCTGGGCGAGCCAGTCGAACGGGGCAGCCACGACCGTCGCGGCAGCCTCGCCCGCCACGTCGCAGACGGTCGAAATCACGGGAACGTCGCAGACACCCATCTCAAATCTCCTGCGGTGACCGGCGGCCCTATACAGCCTGGCCGACGTTCCAGAAGAAGTTCACGAGCGTCACCGCCGCGCCGCAGATCACCGCGGCACCGCAGGAGATGAGAACGCCCAGCTTGCCCCTGCCCGCCAGATGCGGGTTCGAGCTGTTGGCGCCGTAGGCCCAGACGATCGCGGAGACGATTAGCGCCAGTACGGAGAGGATGAGGCCGACCGTCATCACGGCGCCAACGATGGTGCGGAGCTGGTCGATGCCGGGCAGTCCCGAGCTGTTGGGGTCGATGTCGATCACGGCGGTTACTCCCTCGCTGAGCGAATGGCTTGTGGCGACGAGGTGAACCAGGGAGCGACTGGCGAGACCGGGCAGACGAGAGGCCCGCTCCCAACGCAGAGAGCGGGCCTGCTGGCGACGGAGGATCAGAGCTGTTGGCCGAGGGCGATGAGCCAGTTCACCCACGCCACCCCCGCGCCGGCGAGCGCGGCGGCGCCGACGCCGACGAGCACCCCGACCCGGCCCTGGGAGGCAAGCGAGTGGTTGCCGTGCGAGGCGCCCAGCGCCCAGCAGATCGCCGAGACGATGACCATGAGCACCGCGACGATGAGCACGAACATCAGCAGGGCGCCGATGACCTGTTTCAGATCACCGATGCCTCCGAGCCCGTCGAAGTCGGGGAACACTTCCATCACGAACCGGCCCTGACGGTGACGTGCAGGTGGTCGTAATGGCCGCCGGTCACGTCGCCGGGGTCGTGCATCCCGCCGCCGTTGTAGGGGCGCCAGCCTTCGGCGTCGCGGGCCAGGGACCAGATTTGGCCCTGCCAGATCAGGTACTCCACGCCCAGCGACTCGGCGTGGTCCTTCATCCAGTTCGTCACCCGCCACCCGTCCTCGAGCTGCGCGGGCGTCGGGTGCGTCCCGATCGGGTTCCCGAACGTGATGTCACACGCCCGGCCCAGCGGGTGCTCTGACGTTGTGCCGGGCCGGGGCGAGTAGCAGGCCCAGGAGCTGTCGGGGAACGCGGCACGGGCTTGGGCCATGACGTGCGCCATCCGCGCGGTGATCTGCCCGTCGCTGGTGGGGTCATCGACCATCTGGTCGGGGTCGCCGTCCAGCGGGGCGGGATCGCCCGGCGCTCCACCGGAACTGCACTCGTTCGGGCTGCCGACCGTGGCTTCGGGCAGGTCGACCGCGTTGTGGTCGTTAAGCCACTTGGCCGCGTCGACGGCCTCGCCGCTCGTGCCGCCGGGCCGGACCTCGAAATGCAGGTGTGGCCCCGTGCTGTTCCCGGAGCTGCCGACATCGCCGATGTGCTGGCCCGCGGTCACACGATCTCCGGCCGCGACGAGGATGCCGGACTGCCACATATGCGCGTAGGCGGTCGCCACGGTCTGCCCGTCGATCTGGTGCTCGATGACAATGAGTCCGCCGTAGCCGCCGGAGAACTCGGCCACGGTCACGGTCCCGTCTGCGGCGGCGAGGATCGGCGTGCCGTCCGGTGCGGCGAAGTCGGTGCCGGTGTGGAACGACGGTTCCCCGGTGATCGGATGGATACGCGGCCCGAACTCGCTGGTGAGCACCCAAGTTCCCTCGGGGAGCGGGAACACGACCCGCGAGGACTCCGCGACCGGACCCGCCGCCACGGGGGCGGCGGCCGGGCCAGCCGCACCCGTCGCGCCGGTGAGGGCGTCGAGGATGCGTTCGGCGACCGGCTCGTAGTTGCGGTAGCGGTCGGGGTAGGCGCTGACCTCGACGGCCTGGGCGGCCTCGCCGGGGTCCATCTGCGCCCAGCCGGGGATGTCCAGCAGGCCCCGCGGCGAGGGGTAGTTCGGGCCATCGGGTCCGCCGTAGAACGCTCGGGCCTGAAAGTTCGTGTCCATCAGCTCCGCGACGGTTCCCCACCCGGCGGCGGGTCTCATCTGGAACAGGCCGAGGGAGTCGTGGTCGCCGCCGTTGCCGTCATTGGGGTAATTCGCGGACTCGGGGTAGGCGCCGGTGTTGGCGAGCTGGCGCAGGGTGCTCTCGGTGAGCGCGGCCATCAGCGCGATCTTGATTCCGGGGCGGCCGACGCCCTCGATCCCGCCGCCGATCGTGATGATTGTGGCCGCGTGCGTGAGTTGGGTCTTGTTCAGCGTGAACGTGGTGCTGTCGGCGGTGGTGACGGTCAGCGCGTCGGGGACGTTGCCCACGGTGACGCTGCCGCCGGGGACGGCGCAGTTCGCGGCGGCGGGGTTCATCAGCACGCCGATCGCCAGCAGGAGACAGGCCGGGCCGAACAAGACGAACGCGAGCCCGAGAATGAGGAGCTTCTTGACCACGACGCGCTCCCGGTCATCGCAGCGGGTTATCGAGCTGCGACAGGCGCAGCACGTGGCACAGGCCGGTGCGGAACTCCGGTGCCGGAGGCGGGCAGGCCAGGAACACGGTGAAGGCCACGGGGTGCTCGCTCGTGACCGTCTCGCCGTTCCAGACGCCCTCGCGGTGCCGGGTTCCCTCGATCGTGACCGCGGTCGCGCCGGCCGGGAGCTGGCCGGGTTGGGCCTGCTCGACCGCGGTGTCCCATGCCTGGGGCACGAACGAGGACTCGATGGTGAGGTGCTGGGTGGTGGCGTACTTGCGTAGCTCGGTCCACGCATCACGGGTGGGCAGGTAGCCGGCGATGTCGGAGGCGAGGCCGGCCTGCTCATGGCCGGAGGGGTCCCCGACCTCCAAGATCGCGGCGGAGTAATCCAGCGGCATCAGCCCGGAGCCGGTGTCCCAGGCGAACAGCGCCTCAGCGACATTGCGGGCGAACTCATCCGGGTCGTGCGAGGGGATCACCCGCGGCGGCCCCGGTTTGCCGGGCTCGGACTCACCCGGAGCGGTGATGGTCGGAGCCGGATCGGGCGCGCGATCGGTGGGCTGTCGTGGGCCGGTGATGAGCCCATACACGCCGACGCCGATCAGGAGCAGCAGCACGAGGCCGGCGGCGATCACCGCGATGAGTCGGCCACGGGACCAGGAAGCGAGATTCGTCTTCATGCCCAGAGGTGAGCCCGCCGGTGACTGGCCCTACCGGTGCATCAGAGGGCGCGCAGCAGCGGCCGGCCCGCCGACTCAGCGACGGTTGTGCGGGCGGTGCGGAGCCGGTCGGCGAACTCGGTGGTGCCCTCGACGGTGGCGAAGAACGCCTCGGCCTGCTCGTCGGTGAGCTCGACGGCCAGCTCGTCCACGTCGTAGTGGGTCCACCACGCTTCCAGGTCGCCCCAGGTCAGTACGAACGCCCGCAGCGGGTACCGCGTCGGTTCCTCGTCCTCAACGACGGGGCGACGCTTCGGCGTGGCCGGCTTGCTGACCTTGCTGGCCTTGCTGGTCTTGGCGGCGTGGACGCGGGCCAGGGCTTCGTCGGCCAGCTCGTGCAACCGTTGGTCCCGCTCGCTGTCGGCCTTGGCTTGGCTGTCGCGGAGGCGCTGGAAGATCGGGTTGACCGCCGCACCGGCCTCGATCTGCGTCAGCCCGTCCCGCGCCTGGACGCGGATCGTCTCCGGGGTGCTCGGATCGTCGGCCAGGTGTTGCAGGTAGCCGATCTGTTCCAGCCGACTGTAGGACGCCGAGCCGGTCACCATCCGCGCCGCCTGTGTCCGAGCGTCTCCGAGCTGGTGCGAGTCCGATGGTCCCGCCGAATCGGCGGGACCATGCTTTCCGGGCTCGTGGCCCTCGTGGAACTGGGTCTTGGCCTTGCGGCGTGCGGCGTCCTCGGCCATGAGTTCCTTGATCTCCCGGTACAAGGCGGCGGCCTCGATCGCGGTGAGCGGCTTGTGGAGCTGGTTGTCGTCCTGCTCGGCCAGCAGATGCCCCAGCCGGTCCGAGATACCGGAGCGCACCCACACGCTGACGCGGCGCCAGCCGAGCTTCTTGATCGCGGCCATCCGGCGCGCCCCGCACACCAGCACCCCGTCCGGGGTGATCGTCGGCGGCTGCAACAGACCGTCCCGGTCGATCGACGCCGCGAGCGCGTCGATGTCGCCCAGGTCCGTGCGGTGCCGGCGGCCGACAGCGATGGAGTCAACCGCCCGCTCCAGCTCGATGTGTCCGGCCGGTGCGCTCATCCCGCACCTCGCGCCTTTCTCGCGCCCGGCTTGCTGATGCCCGGTGCGGCCAGGGAGAGGGTGAGCACGAGGTCGTCATCGCGCAGCAGCACCGGCAGGGTCTCGCCGATCAGCAGCCGCAGCAGGATGCCGCGTCCCGCGCCGGTCGCCGCGAGCGCCGGGTCCGGGCAGCCGAGCAGGGCGCGCAGCAGCACCGCCCAGGACCGGCCAGGAAGGTCGATCAGGGCTCGGGCGTGCTTGTCGCGTCGCAGTGTCTCGTAGGCGGTGTGCCGGTTCCCGACGCGGGTCAGCGCCACGCAGACGTGTTCTACCGCCGGGCGTGCCGTGCCCTCGGGCCAGTCGAGCAGCATCAGCAGCGTGATCGCGTCCTCGACCGCCGACGCCGCGGTGGTTGCCGCCGGCTCGGCCGGTGCCTGCTCCGGGGTGTTGTCGCGGTCGTGGGCGTCCTTGATCTGGAACGCGGGATGGTAGTCGCTCAGGACGTTCTCGCGGTCGGAGAGCCGTTCGGGGTCGTGGAAGATCGAGTAGCGGGGCCGGCGTGCCTGGTGGGTCGAGCACAGCAGCCCTTGGCCGCGTTCCTCGGCGATGCAGGTGATCCGCACCGCGTGCGTGATGACCGCCCACGGGTCATCAGCGGTGCGGGCGGTCTTGGTGCGCATCACGTCGAACGCCGCCGACGCGGCCTCCCACGGATCGAGCCGGTGCTTGTGCGCCAGCGCCGCGTACTTCTCGGCCGCGAACGCCATCAGCTCTGCCGCCACCGGGTCGTGCTCCCAGGCGCGCTGGCCGGCGGCGTGCAGCCGTTTCAGCAGGGCACGCAGGCCCTCGCTGGTGCGGTAGCCCTCCGCCGGCCGGCCGCTGGTCTCGCTCATGGTGCTGGTGTCGTTGGTCATGGTCTGGGCACCTCCCGGCGGCGAGGTGCACCCGCAGACGACTGCGGGTCTCGCCTTTGTGGAGTGGGCGCCCATGACTCATCACCACCCGGCTACCTCATCCCGACCCCGGAGCGGCGCGGTCCCTGCTCGGCGCCGCCGCGACGGCCGAACGCGCTCAGAGGCGGCAGCCGCTTGGCTCGCTCGGCGACCCAGCGGGCGCCCTTCTCAATCGGGGCGCGGACGTGCCGGTTCATCTCGGCGGTCCCGTCGATGCCCCGGCGGGACAGCGCGCCGCCGCCTTGGGCGAGCAGGTCGGTCGGGCGCACCCAATCCACGCCCCGGCCCCGTACCCGCGCCAGCCTCTCCTTCGCCGCCTTGCGGGACTCGGCGTCCTTGACCGCATCCGGCGTCCCTGTAACCTCCGCAGCCTCGCTCGGCTCGGTCGAGTTCGGGTCGCTCCGCTCACGGGGCAGCGGCTCGGGTTCGGGGTGCTGGTGATGCTGCTCCCGCATCCGGTCCTCGTCGTTCATGGCAGGGCTCCTTCCATCTCGGGCTGCGACCCGGAGGGGTCCGCCTCATCGGACTGGTGAGCACGAGGCAGCCAGCGGCCCACCGTCGAGGGATGCACGCCCAGGTGCCGGGCGATGGCCTTGTTCGACCAGTCCTGATCGCGCAGCTCTGCCGCGAGCGCCCGACGATCCGGCCCGCCGTCCGCGTCCACGACGGTGACGCCGACCGCCGCAGGTGGCGGGTCGAGAGGTGCCGTCTCGCTCTGTGGCTGGGCGGTGATCGGCTCGACCGCCGGTGGCACCTCGATCGCAGTAGCGGGGCGTGCGGTGGCGCGGGTCAGCACGACGGTCAGATGCGTGATCGCCAGCAGCACGACCGGCGGCACGGCGGCGACCGCGGCCGCGAGCGGTCCGGGCACGTCGGCGTCGGCCGCGACCACCGCGTGCAAGCTGTTCGCCGTCACCGACACCGCGGCACCGCCGATCAGCAGCGCCCACGCATACCACGCCGTCCGCTCACCGGCGAGGGCGACGACGGCGACCGTGGAGACCACGATCACGCCATCGACGATCAGCGGCCACGCCCACGCCTGACCGACCCCGATCCCGGATCGGCGGGCAAGGTCGGCCAGGGACGTGAACGACAACCAGAACGCGCCGGCGGCGATGAACACCGTCCCGGCGACAGAGGTGATAACCGCCCACCGGCGGCCGCGTAGCTCCTTCATGGCAGCCCCCGCGTGGCAGGCGCCCGCTGCTGCGCGGTCCCGCGAGCGAACTCGCCCCAATGCGACGCGGTGGGACGGTCCCGCCGGGCTCCGGCGCCGACGCTGCGATAGGCGCTGTAGACGGTCCGGGCGATTTCCCTCTCCCCGAAGTCCGACTGCGCGGCCGTCACCATCGCGTCCAGGGCATCCGTGAGGGGCACCCCGCCCTCGGCCAAGCGGCAGGAGGCCCAGAAGAGTTTGAGGTTGCGGTCGGTGGCCTGTCGGCCCAGCCATGTTGCCAGCCGCTCCGCGTCCTCCCGCCGCACCGGCCCACCGGGGCGCGGCCGGGGCGCGGGCCGAGGATCGAGGAAGTCCCGCAGCCGGCCCGCATCTATCGGCCGGGCAGCGCCGGCCGCGACCTGCTCGATCCGGTACGGGGTGCGCACGCCGTCCAGGCGCAGCAGCGAGGGCGGGGCGATGATGTAGCCGCCGTCCCCGCGGCAGTCGATGCCGACCTTCCCGGCCTGCCAGGACCGTTGAGCCTGGTTCGGGTCGGCCGGGAAGTAGGCGTGCTGGCCGCCGGTGGGCGTGCGCACGACCGCCAACGGCTCGGGGATCAGCCCGACCCGCGCCGCCCGCGCATAGGCGGCATACCCGTTGACGCCATGCACATCCACGTCGATCACGACCAGCCCCGAGACGGCGCCGGTCGGGATGCCGATGTTCGCAGTCGGCCGCGACCGCCACCACCCCTCAACCCGGTCCAGGTCGACGCTGGCCTCGTGGAACCCGCGCTCCGGGATCGGCCGCTTCCCGCCCGGCGCGCACGGGAACACCGGCACCCCGGCCCGCACCAGCTCACCCGCCGCGACCGGCAGCGGCGCCCCGTCGAGCCGGCCGAACACGGCGGCAGCCATCACGGCGGTGACCATCACAGGCCCCGTCCCGCAGTGACCGGCGCGGTGGACGTCTCCCGTTCCGGCAGCGGCTCGACCCGGCGCGGCGCCCGCTGTGGGGTCTCCTGAGACTGCGACGTGTGCTCCGGGTCGTCGACCCGCAGGGACAGCGGGTTGCCGTTGCCGAGCTGGGGCGTGTCGAGCTTGTCGAGAACGTCGAAGGCGGTGCTGCGCACCTGCTCGCCCGTGGCCCGCACGACCGCCACAGGGTCTTTCCCGTCGACGTTGGCCGCCCATCCGGCGACATACGGGATCGTGTAGTCGCTGGTGTCCATCCCGTGCGCGGCGGCGATCATCAGCGCCACCGACTCGGCCCGCACCTCGCTGATCCCGCGGTGCTCGCGGGCCTCCTCCTGCTGGTTCGGGCCATCCAGCCGGACGTGCGCCAGCTCGTGCGCGAGGGTCTTGACCTGCGCGGCCGGCTCCATGTCCGCGCAGACCATCACTTGACGGGTCTCGCAATCGGTGCAGCCGTTCGCGCCACGCTCCATGCGATCGCGCGGCATCCGCAACACCTCGAACCCCAGCAACTCCGCCTGCCCCGCCAGGCCCTCCCACAACCCAGCAGGGGCTTCGCCTTCCAGCAGCCTCGGACGCGGCAGCTCGGGAAGCGGGTCTCCATGCGTCCTCGACACGTCCCACACATAAGCCGGGACGACACTGACGATCCGGCGACGCACCACCTCGCCCGGCCGCGGCTTCTCCCAGGACCCCAACCGCCGCCACGACGCCGGATCGCGCGGGGTCGCCGATGCGAACCGCGCCTTGACCGGACCGCGAATCCGATAGCCGCCGTCCTTCTCCGGCCAGCGGCCCATCTTCCGCCAGTCCTTGAACCCCGCCACCCATGTCGGCGTCGGCGTCGGCACCCGGCCCTGCTCGTAGGCTTCGAGATGCTGCGCCCAGATCAACAGCGTGTTGTTGAACGAGCGGGTCCGGAACCTCGCGGCGAACTCGATCGCACGCCGCCAGTCATCGCCCGACACCAGTTCCTCGACCGAACGCACGATGCGTTCTTCCAGCGCATCGAGCGTCACTTGCCGCGCCGCCTGCTTGTCCTCGTTCGCAGCCATCGCCTGACCTCCCTCCGCCAGGGCCACTCCGAGTGGGAGCAACCGTGCGACCGCGAGGTACGCCGGGCGGATCAGGAAGACAAGACGGACGACGGAACAAGACTGGCGACCGTCAGCTCCGCGACGAACCCGACGAGTCTCTACCGGCCTACCGGATCGGAACTGGCCCTGGGGCCTGCGGCCACCGATCCCGCGGCTATCACCCGGACAGATGCGTCCTTCACCCGGCCACTTGCGTGGACGTCACCCGATGCATCGTCCGGTAGTCGCTGGGAGTAAGGCCGACGCCGCGGCGGAACTGGCGAGCGGCGAAGTCAGGATCGCTCCAGCCCACCTCCTGAGCGATCGCCGCAACAGAGCGGGACGTCGTGCGTAGAAGATGCGCCATCCGCTCGGCTCGCTGCATGGTCAGGTAAGCGATCGGTGACTTCCCGTACGCCTCAACGAAGATGCGGTTGACCTGTGACTTCGACAGATGTACTTCATCTGCCAAGTCCGACACGGACCAACGCCGCGCCGGGTCCGTCCGTAAGAGTTCAGCGACCTTGCGCGCTTCTGTGCGCAATGGCGCAAACCGACGAACACGAGGTAGGGAGGGTATCGCGGTCGCGCGCTGCGTCGGGGATGTACGGATCGGTGAGGTCTTGACAAAGGGAGTCACGACATGAGCGATGCTGAACCACAATGCCTGCATTCGATTGAAGTTCTCCGCGAATCGGCCATCGATACTGAGAGCAACCAGCTCATCGAGACGCGGCATCAGCATACCCGCTCGATCTTCGCCGATATGAAGTACCTGCGCAGGCTCGGCATACATAGTCTCGGCAAAGCACTGCGCGTCGAGGCGGTCCCGTAATATGCCGACGTGTTGCCAGAAAATCTGGTCAATCAAGTAGTCGGTGTCGAGATAGACCGTCGTCACAGTTGCACGACCCTCGGGCTCACCCCCAAGCAGTGTGTTGGCCCCCAGGAGAATCACGTCCCCAAACTTGACCAGCTTCTGCTTGAACTCGCTAAACAGGATAGCGCTTCCATCGCGAACGACGATGACCTGAACGCAGTCGTAGGCCAACGGCCCGACCGGCTGGACGATGATGCGGTTCCGGGCGAGGATGGGTGCGAAACCGCGGAGACTGCAGGACTCGTGTTGGTTCGACGCCGCGACCGATTCGGGCTCATCAACCGCATTCCTGGGATGGGATTCCTGACCACCTCTTTCGCGGGCACCAGACGGACCGCGCTGAGGACTGCGCGACGGGCGGGTCTCGACAATCCCGCGACTAATCGACCGGTTCGAGCCCAACGAACTTCATCCGGTCCTCGCCGTAGAAGCATGTCTGCAAGGCGAATGAACCGTCGAGGCCAAGTAGGTCATCGGTGGTCGCCCAGGTCTTTGGCGTGTGGCGGATATCAACCACTTGATACACCTGATCGCTACCCTCGACCTGCACCCGTTGGCCTATCTCCCAGGGGAGCAGGACGTCGCCTTGACAATTGTTGTGAGCTGCCCATACCGGCGGAACGCCCTCCCGCTCGTAGGAACTCATCTCCGTGAACGTTCCGTCGCAGCCGTCTAGTTCGTGCACGCCACCCGTGGCGCCCAAGTCCACGGTGGGCAGGTCTCCGAACGCGTCCTCCCGCGCGGCATGGATGCTTCCCGTGACCGCCGTCTTCACCGTCCCGTACACATACTCGACCCGCTCCGGCGCGGCGAGAAGGCCTACCAGCAGCGCCCCGCCAGCGAGGACGAGGACCGTCCCCGCCGCCGCGCTGAGGAACCCATGCCAGCGCCGCGGCGGTGGCTTACTCCGTCCGACTGTCTCCCGCATGCTCCGAACCCCGTTCCGCACGTTGACCAACCTCATGTTCGACTATCCATGATAGTTACTATCTAGCATAGTCGTATGGTTCAGCCTGTCTTCGCCGGCCGCCGTGGGGTAGCCGCCTCCCGCCCGGTTCGTGACCTCTGCGGCCCACGCGGTCCGAGAGGAGTGGGCTGCGCGAGGAGCGATCGGCGGGCGCTGCACAACCGTCCGGAGAGTCCGCTTGCCTCTGTCGCGGAGACCTCGTTCGCGACGCTGCGATGACAAAGTTGAGATCGCGATACCCCCGGGGGTATAGTGGAGTCATGGGCGCGACCGAGATCAGGCGAGAGAACCCGACCCGGGTGGTCGAGGAGAGCTCGGTGCCGATCCTGGGCTTTTGGGCCGACCACCCACTCGACGACGTTCCTGACAGTCAGAGGAGTTTCGCCTATGTCTGACCGACAGCTCACCTGCGCCCCGGCATGCCGCGCCGGCGTATGGGGGCGGCTGAGCCGTGGAGTCGTCGCCCTGATCGTCGGCGCGTTCGGTGCATCCATGCTGTCGACGGACCCGGCGATCGCGGTAGCCGCCGGCGTGATGGCCACCGTCATCGCGGTCATGGCGGTCACAGGAACATGCCCGACGAGCTGGCTCACCACTCGTCGGCAGCCTCAGACGCCGCAGCACACACTCGACATCCCCGATGCCCGGCAGCACGTCGACCTGACGAGCGCCCCCGTCCCGAACAGGAGTTCTCATGTCCACGAGTGACCCCGACGCCCAGCGCCGCATCCTCAACCGGCTCCGCCGCGCCCGCGGCCAGCTCAACGCCGTCATTGACGCGGTCGAAGGCGGCGGGTCGTGCCGGGAGGTGGTGACCCAGCTCGCGGCGGTCTCCTCGGCTCTTGACCGTGCCGGGTTCGCGATCATCTCCACCGCGATGAAGGACTGCATCGCCGACCCCGACGGCACCAACCGTGCCGACGACATCACCACCGAGGAGCTGGAGAAGCTGTTCCTCACGCTCGCCTGAACGAGCGATCCTCACGACCAACCGACAGACAGCCCTCGAAGGAAGAAGCAATCCATGTGCCGAGCTGTGACCTGTAAGACCTGCGGCAAGACCACCTGGGCCGGCTGCGGCCAGCACATCGCCGAGGTCAAGCGCACCGTGCCGGCGGGCCAGTGGTGCCCCGGACACGACAAGGAGAAGGAGAAGGAGAAGGCAGCCGCGACGAGCGGGTTCTTCGCCCGCCTGTTCGGACGATGACAGGCGCCACGCGCCACGACTCGCCCTCTCAGAATCCTCAGGAGTTCTGGGAGGGCCGCTACCGGGACGCCGAGCGCGTGTGGTCGGGCCGCCCGAACCCTAGCCTGGTCAACGCTGTGCAGCACTTGGCTCCGGGGAAAGCGCTGGATCTGGGGTGCGGGGAGGGCGCCGATGCGATCTGGCTCGCCACCCAGGGCTGGCTCGTCACCGGCGTGGACATCTCCGCCACCGCTATCGCCCGCGCACGCCGCGAGGCTCAGCGTCAACAGGCCAGCGCGGCCACCCGGTTCGTCACTGCCGACCTGGCACGGTGGGAGCCGGACGACGGCCCCTACGATCTGATGACCGCCAGCTTCCTGCACTCGCCTGTCCCGCTCCCGCGCATCGCGATCCTGCAACGCGCAGCCACCACGGTGCGCGCCGGCGGTCACCTCGTGGTCCTCTCCCACGCCGCACTCCCACCCTGGGTCGACGCCGCGGATCATCCCGCGCACAGCTTTCCCAGCCCGGCACGACAGTTCGTGGAGCTGAACCTCAACGAGCACGACTGGCTCGTCCTGAGCATCCAGACGCACACCCGACACGCCACCGCCCCTTCCGGCGAGGCCGCCGAGCTGACCGACGGGGTACTTCTCCTCCAGCGCCGGTGACCGGCTCGTCCCGGCGCGGCGGACCCGCTGTGGGGCGGCTTAGCCGCGGGACATCGCGGTCTGGACGATGGCTTCGACGTGCAGCGTGGTCGAGTCAAGCAGCGGCAGTCCCGGCACGTCGTCGGGGCCGACCAAGAGGATGATCTCGGTGCATCCGAGCACGATCGCCTCGGCCCCGGCCGCGTGGAGGTCTGTCATGACCCGGATGTAGGTCTCCCGAGACTCAGGCCGGAACACGTGTCTGGTCAGCTCGTCGAAGATGATCTGATCGACCGTGGTCCGGTCGACGGGCTCCGGGGGCAGCACAGTGAAGCCCGCTCGCTCGAGTCTTCTCCGGTAGAAGTCCTGTTCCATCGTCGGCGCGGTGCCGAGCAGTCCCAGCCGGGTCACCCCGATGTCGGTCGCTGTGGTCGCGACCACATCGGCGATGTGCAGGAATGGGACGGTGATCGCCGCCTCGATGACGGGCGCGACTCGGTGCATCGTGTTGCTCCCGCAGGCGATGAAGTCCGCTCCCGCCCGCTGTAGGCCCCGGGCTTTGCCTGCCAGATACTGTCCGGCCTCATCCCAGGCTTCGGCGCGCACGCATCGTTCGATGACGCCGAAGTTCACGCTGGACAGCACCAGCTCGGCTCGCTCGTGCCCGCCACGCAGCTCGTTCACGCGGTCGTTGATCCGGCGGTAGTAGTCCACCGTCGCGACGCTGCTCATCCCGTGCAGCAACCCGATGGTCCTCATCGGCGCTCCATCTGCCACCTTCTGGTCCGGTCAGATGCGGATGTAGGCGGCGTCGGCCAGTTGCGCATGGACGATCGCGGTGACCGCGGAGGGGACCGTGCCGACCTCGGGTCGCAACTCGCCGGGGTCGATGCCGCGCCGTCCGAGCCCGACGCTGCACGCGGCCACCTCGGTGTGCTCGGGCACCTGGACGGCATCGGTGCCGGTCAGGCCGGCCAGTGCCGGGCCGTTGACGATCACCCGCACCCGCACTCCCAGGCCGGCGGCGTGGAGTCCGGCGGCGGCGTCCAGCGCCCGTTGCACGTCGGCGGGGTCGTCGGCCACGTGCAGGATCACCTCACGAGTGTTCTCATTCATTGTTTGGTGTTCTCTCTTGGTTTCCGGCAGGGTCAGATGGTGCAGCCGGTGAGGGCGGCCGAGACGTAGGGCAGATGGACGAGGGCAGCAAGGGCGGCCATGCCGACCAGGTATGCGGCGATCGCGACGGCGGGCAGGGCGCCTGCCAGCCCGGCGCTGGGGTGGACGAGGTGGCGGATGCGTTCGGGACCAGCGGCGTGCAAGGCGACAGGGCAGGAGTGCTGCGGCATGGCGGGGTGGGTGCGTTCGCCGAGCTTGACCAGGGCGCTGACCAGCGCCCTGGTTCCTGCGTGACGGCGGGCCTGGTCGTCCGCGGCGATCTCCAGGTAGTGCGGCAGCGCGTCGGCGACAGCGCGGATCAGCGGCACCCACCGTAGGTAGGCGGCGATGCTGTCCACTAGCGCGGTGATGAGGTGGTGGCGTTGGTGCAGGTGGGCGTGCTCGTGGGCCAGCACGGCGGCCAGCTCGCCCGGCCCCAGCGCGCGCACCGCGCCGGTGGAGAGCACGATCCCGCCGTGACGGTCGGGGAAGGTAAGCGCGAACGGGTGCTCGGCGTCGACCAGTGCCACCTCGTGCCCGTGAAGGAGCTGCCGCCGCGCGCCGTGCAGCAGCGTGCGGGCGGCGTCCCGGGAGCGAGAGCTGCGCCGAACCATCTGGCGGGCAAGACCTGCTCCCAGAGCAAGGGCCAGCGCCACCGGCAGGGCGAGCAGCAGCACCGCGGGGATCAGGGTTTCGGTGGTGTCGGCGGAGAACGGGTTCGCGGCGGTCAGGCACCGTTGGCAGATCTCGGCCGCGCGTTCGGGCAGCAGCGCGGGGCCGGCTCCGGCCCAGGCCAGCACCGGGCCGATCGCCAGCAGCGTGACCAGCCAGACCCCGATGCCGCCGGCGACGACCACGATCGCCAAGCGCGGGACGCGCACCAGGGCGGGGGCAGCGTGCCGCAGCAACCACGGCCCGAACACCGCCAATGCCACCAGTCCGGTGCACAGAGCCATCGTGAGGATGCCCGCGGTCATGGCATGTCTCCCCGGTCGCGGCGTTCCAGGTAGTCGCGCAGCAGGTCCAGGTCGTTCTCGGGCATCGAGTCCACGAACTGCAGGATCGAGGCGGCCCGGTCGCGGCTAGCCTCCAGCACCTGCTCCATCAGCCCCGCGGCGTGCTCGTGCCTGGTGATCTTGGCGCCGTACCGGGTGGACCGGTTCTGCCTCGTGATGGTCACCAGGCGCTTGCGATCCAGGTTGGTGAGCACGGTCGCGATGGTGGTGTAGGCGGGGTCGGAGGGCAGGTGCTCGATCACTTCGCGCACGGTAGCCGGGCCGTGGTCCCACAGCACGTCCATCACCTGCGCTTCCAACGCCCCCAGGCGCAGCAGGTCGCCGGAGCGCCCATCGGCGGCCTTCATCGCACAGCCGCCACCGGCTCGGGGCGGACCGGGCAAGCGACCTGCCCGCGTAGTCGCCACACCAGTGCGACGCCGGTCAGGATCAGCGCGCCGAGCGCGAGGAACGGCTGCACGGGGGTGAACCAGGTGATCGCTCCCGAGTACCCCAGCGCCAGCAGCGCCAGCTTGTTGCACACCGGGCACCCCACCGCGAACCACGCCAGGATGCCGCCGGCCATTCCCATCCGGCTGCTGCGCCGAGCCTGCGCCTCATCGGCCGCGTCGGTGGCGGCGCCGTCCCCGCTGACCGCATTCGCCTGCTGCTCGTCCGCGGCGGCGCGGTACGGGCGGATATACGTAGCGACCAGCATGCCCGACAGCACCGAGGTGACCAGCCACACCGGATAGTTCCACCACACCGGCGGGATGTCTCGACCGAACAGCGGGTTGGGGATCAGCACCGTCGCCACCCCGATCACCACCGCGACAACCGCCGAGGCAGCGATCGCGGCCAGCACCTGCCTGCCCGTCCACCCTCGAAGCGCCTGGACCGCCAACCGGAAGCTTTCGCCGATGCCCTGGCGGGATCGAGTCGTGGGAGAGGTCATGGAACCCATTCTGACACGACTCGACTACCACGCATAGTCGACTATCTGAGATAGTAGAGGTCGGTGCCCGCGACAGTGACAGGAGAATCCCTATGCCCACCGAGACCACGAACCGCCCGAAACCGTCGAACCGTTCGAGGTCGTCACAAATCGTGCCGGTCGCCGTGTTGACCCTGGCTGCTGTCCTGATCGCCGTGATCGTGGCGGTGAACTGGAGTGGCACGACGGCCGAGGAGGGGGGCTCGCCGTCGGATAGCGGCGCGCCGACGGAGGTGCAGAACCCCGAGCAACCGGACCTGTCTGCGGCCGAGACCAGGGACGAGGCGGACCTGCTCGCGGCCGGGCCCGTGGATGCGCCGGTGGTGCTGGTGGTGTTCTCGGACTATCAGTGCCCGTTCTGCGCGCGGTGGAGCGAGCAGACACTGCCGTCGATGATGGAGCACGTCGACGCCGGGGATCTGCGGATCGAGTGGCGCGACATCAACGTGTTCGGTCCCGCGTCCGAGCGCGCAGCGCGGGCCTCGTACGCCGCCGCCCTCCAGGGGGCGCTCTGGGAGTACCACGACGCCCTGTTCGAGGACGGGGAGCGCAGGTCCGAGAGCGAGCTGAGCGAGGAAGCCCTCGTCGCCTTGGCGGGCGAACTCGGTTTGGACACCGAGCAGTTCGCCGCGGACCTGGGCTCGGAGGAGACGGCGCAGGTGATCGCCGCCAACCAGCAGTTCGGGTTCGACCTCGGCGCCACCTCCACCCCGATCTTCATCCTGGGCGGACAGCCGATCGTCGGGGCGCAGCCCACCGAGGTGTTCCAGGAAGCGTTCCAGAGCGCGCTCGACGCGGCGGAGTGAGGCGGCGTGGACATCGGACTGCTCGCCGCGTTCGCCGGCGGCACGCTCGCGCTGCTGAGCCCGTGCGCGGCGCTGCTGATGCCGGCGTTCTTCGCCTCCACGATCGGCAGCGGGCCCCGGCTGCTGCTGCACGGAGCCGTGTTCTACGTCGGCCTGCTGACCGTCCTGGTCCCCGTGGGGGTCGGAGCCGGCGCCCTGGGGACGCTGTTCGTGACTCACCGGCAGGCGATCGTGCTCGTCGCCTCGCTGGTCCTGGTCGTCCTCGGCGCGGCGCAGGCGCTCGGGTTCGGGTTCGACCCTGCCCGGCTGCTACCGGCCGGGGCAGACCTGCACGCGCAAGCGGCGTCCAAGACCGGACTCGTCAAGACGGTGCTGCTGGGCGCTGCCAGCGGCATCGCGGGATTCTGCGCCGGCCCGATCCTGGGCGCCGTGCTCACCCTGGCCGCCGCCCGCGGCGACACCCTCGCCGCCGGCGTCATGCTCGCCGTGTACGGCGCGGGCATGGTGCTGCCGCTGCTGCTGATCGCCGCGCTCTGGCAGCGCCTGGGCGCCCGTGGACGCCGGTTCCTGCGCGGGCGATCGTTCACCGTGCTGGGCCGGGAGCTGCACACCACCTCGGTGGTCACCGGGCTGCTGATCGTGGGCGTCGGGGTGCTGTTCTGGACCACCAACGGCCTGGTCGGGGCTCCCGAACTGGTTCCGCTCGACGCCCAGGCCTGGCTCCAGGAGAACACCGCGATCCTGGCGAACCCGATCCTGGACATCCTCGCCGTCGTCCTCATCGCCGGGATCGTGCTCGTGCTCTGGGCCAGACGCCGCCGTACCCACGCTCGCGCTGACGCCCAGGCGGGCGAGCACCGCGCGGAACAGTCATGACGCCGCGCCGGGGACGCTCCAGCCTTGCCCTCGCCGCCGTGGCCGCGCTGCTGGTGACCGGCTGCGGGGCATCCGAGCCCGAGCCCGTAAGAGACCCCTACCCGGTCGATGGGTCGCTACCCGTGGTGGACACCTCGGGCTTGCAGCTGCCGACGCCGTTCGAGGAGCTGGAGGTCGTGGACCCCGGGTGGGACATCACTCCTCAGTACGCGGACGGGGTGTACCTGGCCGCCGGTGAACGCGACGGTGTGCTGGAGTTCACCGCCGTGGACGTCTACGGGGACGTGCTGTGGGCCGCGCAACGTCCAGCGAGCTGCACCGGGTTCGTCGTGACCACCGACGCGCACGGCCGAGCCCTCGCGATCCTGGGCGACCTCCAGATCACGGCCGATGCCCTGGCCGCGACGACTGCCACCGCCTACGACCTGACGACCGGGGAACAGGTCTGGGGTCCGGTCGAGGTGCCCGGCCCCTACCAAGGCCCCGGCCTGGTCTTCGCCGCACCTCCCGATGGCTTCATGGGCGAGACCGGCCCACGCGTCGCGCTCGATCCCACCACCGGAGACGTCGCGGCCGACGAGTCGAGCCCTGAAGGTATCCGCATCATCGGCGAGTACCACGGCATCGTGCTGCTCACCCACGAGGACGCTCTGATCGCGCGCGACACGGCCGACGATCACGAGCTCTGGCGCATCCCCCTCGCCGAGCACGGCTGGACAGCGGCGTCCATCAGCGCGTCCCTGCGCCCTGAACCGGGAGACGGGCTCGCGCTCATCGCCACCTCCGAGACCACCGGCGCGCTCCTCAACCTGGATCAGGGCAGCATCGTGAGCAGCACCGCCCGCGACGCCGCCGTAGACCCCACCACGGGGACCCTCGTCACCCTGGACGACACCGGCCTGCACGGCTACGACGCCGACGACCGACCGCTGTGGTCCCTGCCTGTTGCCGCCGAGACCACCATCGCCGCGATCGGCGGCGTCTTCCTCTACCTGCGAGAGGACGGGGCGATCCGGGTCCACAACGTCCTCACCGGCGATGTCGCCCAAGCCTACGAACCCGACGGCCAAGGACCGATCATCGTGCCCACCCACATCACCATCAACGGCGCTGCACTCTTCCTCCAGGAACGACGGCACCTGGTGGCGACGATCGCTGAGTCCCCTCTGAACGAGTCCTTCCCGACGTCCAGCCACGCGGGCATGTCGATCGTGGGCGCTCGGGTCGCAGACTCGACTTGAAATACCCCAGGGGGTATGAGACGGTAAAAATACCCCCCAGGGTATCGATGACATCGACGGAAGGATGAACAGTGCTCCTCGAACGCATCTACGACGAGGACCTGGCGCAGGCCGGGTACTTCATCGGCTGCCAGGCCAAGGGCGAGGCGGTGGTGATCGACGCGCGCCGCGACATCGCGGACTACCTGGCGCTCGCGGCCAAGCACGGCATGCGGATCGTCGCAGTGACCGAGACCCACATCCACGCTGACTACCTGTCCGGGACCCGCGAGCTGGCTGCGGCGGTCGGCGCCGAGGTCTACGTCTCCGGCGAGGGCGGCGCGGACTGGCAGTACGGGTTCGACGCCCGGCGTCTGTACGACCGCGACACGATCACGATCGGCAACATCACGATCCAGGCCCGGCACACGCCTGGTCACACTCCTGAGCACCTGGTGTTCCTGGTCACCGACGGCGCCTTCGCCAGCGAGCCCGGCTACCTCATCTCCGGCGACTTCGTGTTCGCCGGGGACCTGGGCCGCCCCGACCTGCTGGACGAGGCCGCGGGCGGGGTCGACACCCGCTTCGAGGGCGCGCGGCAACTGTTCACCAGCTTGCGTGAGGTGTTCCTGACCTTGCCGGATCACGTCCAGGTCCACCCGGGGCACGGCTCCGGCAGTGCGTGCGGCAAGGCGCTCGGCGCGCTGCCCTCGACCACGGTCGGCTACGAACGCGCGAACGCCTGGTGGTCGCGCCACCTGGCTGCCGACGACGAGCAGGGGTTCATCGAGGAGCTGCTCGACGGGCAGCCCGACGCGCACGCCTACTTCGCGAGGATGAAGAAGCAGAACCGCGAGGGTCCCGCCGTGCTGGGCGAGCGCGGCCCGGTGCCCGAGCTGGCCGTAGCGGAGGTGGCGCGGCGGCTGGAGGCCGACGAGATCACCTTCGTCGACACCCGCCCGCCGGCGCAGGCCCATCAGGGCACCGTTGCCGGCTCGCTCAACATCCCCGACGGCTCCAAGACCGCCACCTATGCCGCCTGGGCCTACGATCCCGAGGCCGACTCGCGTCCGCTGGTGCTGCTGGCCGAGGACCAGACCGCCGCCCAGGCGATCGCGGATCGGCTGCTGCGGGTCGGCATCGACCAGACCGCCGGCTACGTCACCACCATCGACGGGCTTCCCCGGTTCGTCCCGCCCCTCATCGAGCCGGCAGAGCTGGCAGGTTTCGATGCCGCGCTGCTGCTGGACGTGCGCCAGCGCGGCGAGTACGCCGCCGGGCACATCCCCGGCGCCACACAGCTCAGCGCCGCACGCGTCCTCTGGCACCAAGACGAGCTGCCGCGCTCCGGCACGATCGTGACCTATTGCCAGTCCGGGATGCGGAACACCGTCGCCGCGAGTGCCCTACGACGCGCCGGGCACGCCGTCGTCGAGCTCGACGGCAGCTATAACGCCTGGCGCGCATGGCAGGAGACCACCAGCGAGACCGCGCTGGCCTGACGCACAGCAGAACGATCGCATCCTCCGACGGGCGGTCGGCCCCAGCCCCTTCCATTCGCATCTCCGCTGCCCGCGGCCAGACCTGACGAGGAACCACCCCATGACCGATCCCTCCGCCGAGCTCCGAACGCTCACCGCCGAGGAGCTCGCCCAGTGGCGTCAGCTCCACGACGACCTCACGATCATCGACGTGCGGTCCCCGGCCGAGTTCGAGACCCTCCACATTCACGGCTCGTACAACGTCCCGCTGCCGCTGCTGACCGAACACGCCTCGGATCTGGCAGAGCGGCTCGGGCACCGCGCGGTACTCGTGTGCCAGTCCGGCAACCGCGCCACCCAGGCCCAGCAGCATCTCGCTGCCGCCGGCGTGCGGACGGCCAACGTGCTCACCGGCGGCGTGCCCGCCTTCGAGGCCGCTGGCGGCCAGGTGGTCCGCAGCGCAGCTCGCTGGGACATCGAGCGCCGGGGTGCGGTTCACGGCCGGGCTGATCGTCCTGGTGAGCCTGCTCGTGGCCGAGTTCCTCTGGCCAGAGTCCCGGTTCATCGCGTTCGCGCTCAGCGCCGGGCTCGTCGTCGCGGCGCTCACCGGCTCCTGCCTGATGGGCCGCATCCTCTCCCGCATGCCCTGGAACAAGGTCACGGCCAGCCCCACCGCACGGAGCGCGATCGCATCCATCCCGGTCGCGACCCAGGAACTGTGATGCCCTGGCGTGCTCCGACGTTCCGACGGCGTTCAACTGCAACGACCCCGCATCTAGGACCGGCATCGGCACGGTCGGCGTCACGACCCGCAGCACCAACCGCGATGCCCGGTGAGCACGAGTGAGCGGCACCCTGATCCTCACCCTCGTGCTCGCCGTGGGTGTCGGGCTCGCGCTAGGGACGCTCGGCGGTGGCGGGTCGATCCTGACCGTCCCGCTGCTCACCTACATCGCGGGCATGCCCCCGAAAGAGGCCATCGCGGCCTCGCTGCTGATCGTCGGCGTGACCTCGTTGTCCAGCCTCGTCGTGCACGCCCGGCACCGTCGAGTCCGATGGCGCACCGGGCTCATCTTCGGAGCCGCTGGCATGGTGGGCGCCTTCGCCGGAGGACTCATCGGAGGCCAGCTCCCCGGTGCCGTGCTGATGGTGGCCTTCGCGATCATGATGATCGCCACCGCGATCGCGATGGTCACCAGAAAGCCCAGGCGCGACACCGACCAACCCACGGCCGATGCCGGGACCGAGCGCGCCCACTCGCTGCCGATGCTGCGGACCATGCTCGAAGGCATCGTCGTCGGCCTCATCACCGGGATCGTCGGCGCCGGCGGCGGCTTCCTCGTCGTCCCCGCCCTCGTGCTGCTGGGCGGCCTCAGCATGCCGGTGGCCGTGGGCACCTCACTGCTGGTGATCGCGATGAAGTCCTTCGCCGGACTCGCCGGCTACCTGACCACGGTGACCCTCGACTGGCCCCTGGTGGCCGCGGTCACTGCGATGGCCGTGCTCGGAGCGCTCCTCGGTGCGCGCCTGTCAGGACGCATACCAGCCGACGCCCTCCAGAAGGTCTTCGGCGTCTTCGTCCTGCTCACCGGAACGCTCGTGCTCGTGATCGAGCTGCCGCCGGCCTGGGCGATCGCCGCCGGAGGCCTCGGACTCATCACGGTGGTCCTCGTCCTCGTCTGCCGGCTGACCGCTCTCAACTGTCCCTTCGGCCTAGCCCGGCCGACCCCGGGCTGAACCACTTCACCTCACAACACACCGTCGCCGACCAGACTCCGGAGCCCCACCCTCATGACAACCATCGACCTCACCGAAGACGCATTCTCAGCCGCCATCACCGACCATCCCATCGTGCTGGTCGACTTCTGGGCCGCCTGGTGCGGACCATGCCGCAGCTTCGCCCCCGTCTTCGAGGCCGCGTCCACCGAGCATCCCGACATCCTGTTCGCCAAGGTCGACACCGAGGCCCAGGCATCCCTGGCCGCCGCCGCACAGATCACCTCCATCCCCCCGCTGATGGGCTTCAAAGACGGCGTCCTGGTCTACTCCCAGCCCGGAGCGCTCCCGGCCAAAGCGCTCCACGACCTGATCGGCAAAATCCGCGACCTCGACATGGACCACGTGCGCGCGCAAATGCAGGCGTCCGACCCTCGCTAGAACAGGGAGCGCATCATTTCCGGGCTCAGAGTCGAGACATCGGCCGACACGCGGACGCGGGCGTCCGAGACTGCGCCCTTGCCGCTATGGGCCGCGATGCCAGTCGCCGGCGTGGCCGGGCTCGCGATGGATGCGGCGTTCCCCGCACTCGGGTGGTGGCCGCTGGCGTTCGTCTCGGTGACGTTGTCCCTCGTCACTCTCATCGGGCGACGGTCCTGGGGGGCGCTGCTGGTCGGGACAGTCTTCGGCGCAGCGTTCTGGTTTCCTCACGTGTCATGGTCGGCGCAGTTTCTCGGGGAGCATCCGCTGAGCTGGGTCCCGTGGGTGGCCCTGGCTGGCGCGCTGACGATCTACACGGCTGTGCTGACGGTGCCGATCGCCCTCGCCTACCGATGGCTGCCGCGCCGGCGCAACGCCTTCGCGATGCGGCTGCTGGCGCTGCCGCTGCTGGTAGCGGGAGCCTGGACGATCCGCGAACTCATCATGGGCTCCTGGCCCTACGGCGGATTCCCGTGGGGACGGGTGGCGATGAGCCAATCGGAAAGCCCGATCGCTCCGGTCGCGTCATGGGTCGGCGTCTCCGGCCTGGGCTTCCTGATGGTCGCCGTGTGCGCCGCCGCGATCGAAGCAGTCCGTTGGATCGTGCGCGCGCAACCGGCACGCGGTAACGCCACCGAGCACCCGAGAACACCTCTCGCCTCGTGGGCGGCGTCGATCCCCGTGCTCGGTCTCGCAGCGGTGATGGTCCTGGTGCCGCAGTTCCCGACCAGTCACGCGGGCACCATCCGGGTGGGCGCTGTGCAGGGCAACGGCCCCGCCGCGTACGTCGATGAGCACGAACCGGGCGCGGTCCTGGAATCTCAGCTCGCCGCTTCCGCCCCTCTCGAAGACGAACAGGTCGACATCGTGCTCTGGCCCGAGGGCGGCGTCGACAGTGATCCCCTCGCCGACGAGGCCACCGCTCACGCGCTCGACGATGCAGCCGCCCGATACGACGCCCCGATCCTGCTCAACGCCGCCGCGGCAGACGGCCACCTCGTCTACAACACTTCCTTCCTCTGGACCTCGAACGGGCCGACGGCCGCGCACGCCAAACGCCATCCCGTCCCCTTCGGCGAGTACGTGCCCGACCGGTGGTTCTACGGCGCGCTCGTGCCCAGCCTGGTAGACCTCCTAGAACGCGAGTACGCCGCCGGCGTCGACACACCCGCCATCGAGGTCGACGGCGTAGAGGTGGGACTGGCGATCTGCTTCGACGTGGCCTTCGATGACGTCATTCACGAAGGCGCGCACAGCGGTGCCCAGGTGCTCATGTTCCAGACGAACAACGCCGACTTTCGCGACACCGATGAACACCTGCAACAGCTTGCGTTCGCGCGCATGCGCGCCATCGAGACCGGCCGCAGCGTCGTCAACCTCTCCACCACCGGCACCAGCCAGGTACTCGCCCCGAACGGCGCCACGCTGGCCGCACTAGCCGCGGACGAACCCGGACTCATGATCGCCGACCTTGAGCTCCGGGACGGGCTCACCGCCGCCGTCATGTTGGCGCAGTCGATCAACACGCTGATCGTCTCAGGCACTCTCGCCGGCTTTCTCGTCCTCGCCTTCCTCCTCCTGCGAGACCGTGCATCCTCGCGACACCATCGGGTGCTGGACTCCAGCCAACGAAGCAGCATCGGCCTGCACGAGTGCGCCGACGCGCATCGCCGAGAGCGCTTGTAGCGGAAGAACGCCGTTGCCGAGCGCAGCGATCTGCTGATTAGCCGTGAGTTGATGGATCGGATCAGTGATCCAACCACTGGGGAGACCCATCAACCACTCCACGAACTCGGGCGACGGCCGCGGTCCACTAGGGACTGTCTGATTAACGGTGGATCTGGTCTGGCCTGACCGAAAGGAAGGGCGATGACCGATGTCATCGAGATGATCGATCCTGTGACGGGAGAGATCATCGATGAGCAGCAGCTCGCGGAGCAGCTGCTGAAGCAGGCGAAGGAACAGGGTGTCGACCTCGTCGGCCCCCACGGGGTGCTGAACGGGCTCACCAAGCGGGTGCTGGAGACAGCGCTCGAGGCGGAGATGACCGAGCATCTTGGCTACGAGAAGCACGGCAACACGATCGCCGAGAACGCTCGCAACGGGATCCGATCGAAGACGGTGCTGACGGAGGTCGGTCCCGTCGAGATCGACGTTCCCAGAGACCGTGAGGGGTCGTTCGAGCCGAAGATCGTCAAGAAGCGGCAGCGGCGCCTGACCGGCGTGGATGAGATCGTGCTGTCGTTGACCGCGCGCGGGCTGACGACCGGCGAGGTGGCGGCGCACTTCGACGATGTCTACGGGGCGTCGGTGTCGAAGGACACGATCTCGAGGATCACCGACAAGGTCATCGAGGAGATGACCGAATGGCAGAACCGTCCGCTGGATCGCGTCTATCCTGTGGTGTTCATTGATGCTCTGGTGGTGAAGGTCCGAGACGGCCAGGTGCGGAACAAGCCGTTCTATATCGCCGTGGGCGTTACCGTGAACGGGGAGCGCGACATCCTCGGGATCTGGGCCGGCGATGGCGGCGAGGGGGCGAAGTTCTGGCTCGGCGTGTTGACGGAGATCAAGAACCGTGGCGCCGAGGATGTCTGCATCGTCGTCTGTGACGGGCTGAAGGGTCTGCCGGAATCGATCAACACCGCCTGGCCGCTCGCGACGGTGCAGACCTGCATCATCCATCTGATCCGCAACACGTTCCGGTTCGCGTCTCGCCATTACTGGGAAGAGATGGGCAAGGACCTGCGCCCTGTCTACACGGCGCCGACCGAAGCGGCCGCTCGTGAGCGATTCGTGGAGTTCGACGCGAAATGGGGTCAGCAGTATCCGGCGATCAGCAAGCTCTGGCAGAACGCCTGGAGTGAGTTCGTGCCGTTCCTGGACTGGGACGTGGAAATCCGACGGATCATCTGCAGCACGAACGCGATCGAGTCACTCAACGCCCGGTACCGCAGAGCAGTCCGGGCACGCGGGCATTTCCCGAACGACGCCGCCGCGCTGAAATGTCTCTACCTCGTGACCCGCTCGCTTGACCCGACCGGGCGCGGCAGGGCACGCTGGGCGACGAGGTGGAAGCCGGCGCTGAACGCGTTCGCGATCGCATTCGAAGGCCGAATCAACTAATGAACGCCAAACCAGATCCACCGTTTATCGGACACACCCGTCCA